>JAUHYX010000130.1 GCA_030426285.1 bacterium | reverse complement strand
CGTGGCGGAAATGCAAAAAGCTCTGCACAGCATGGGTCTTAACCCACATTTGCTGCAATTGGCTCCAGATACATTTGCAGAACCGATTGCTATGGATCTTGTCACGCATAGTGGTGTGGGTATTGTTGACTACACTGGCGGACCGGCTTTTGGAAATGTGGTTGAAGAAAAGGCGCGTGAACTCGGAAAAGTTGTGTTTACCGAAAAATCTGGTGTTAACCCTGTCATACTCGACTCAGTTGAAAATCTCGATGCAGTTCTCCAAAACATCGCATTCAGTAGTTGTTTGTATTCAGGTCAGATGTGCACAGCTCCACAAAATATCTTTATTAGCAAGAATGGTGTTCGCGAAGGCGATACCATGGTGCCGTTTGAAGATGTCTGTAATCGCTTGGTAAAGGCTATCGACGGTTTGTCGGGCCATCCAAAAATTGGTCCGGGAACACTCGGCGCTATTCAGAATCAAGCCACCGCAGATAGAATCAAAGAAGCAGAAGGAAATACGCAGGTGCTGCGTGAGTCTACAACTGTAGCTCATGCTGGCTTTGACGATGCTCGTGCACTGTCACCGGCCGTCTTGAAAGTAACCGCAGATGACACCAATGCCTATGCTAAGGAATTGTTTGGCCCAGTGCTCGTTGTTGTTGAAAGTGGTGACTTTGCCGAGAGTCTAGAACTTGTGGCTGGTCAAATTCGCAAACATGGAGCCCTCTCTTGTTTGGTGTATACAACTGACAACGACCACAAGGCTGAAGCACGCGAGCAAATCGTGTACAATGCCGGTGCGCCACTGGGCTTGAATTTCACAGGAATGATCTGGATTAACCAGTCAACTACGTTCACAGATTTTCACGGCACAGGTGCAAATCCTGCCGGCAACGCTTCGTTTACCGATGAAACATTTGTTGCAGCGCGATACAATGTCATCGGCGTTCGCGAAGTAGTATCATAACAACACCGCAGGAGTATTCCATGGCTTGGTTTTTACGACCGAAAGAAAACAGAGCAAAAGGCAATAAGACGCGTGAATTACCCGATGGTTTGTGGGTGAAGTGCGACTCTTGTGGCGAGGTTATTTACAAAAAACAACTCGAAGAAACTCTCTACACATGTCCAGCCTGTGACCACCATTTTAGAGTGTCGCCAACTGAATATGTTGAGATGTTGTTCGACGCAGGTACGTTTGAGGAAACAAATCAGAATGTTCGCTCGGCAGATCCACTCGAGTTTGAAGACACAAAGCCATATGTGGACCGCCTAGAGGCTGCGTATAAGAAGCAACCTTCGGATGCATTGACAACTGGAAAGGGGCAGGTTGAAGGACATGCCATTTCATTTGCCTGTATGAACTTTAAGTTCATCGGCGGCAGTATGGGAGCTGTTGTGGGCGAAAAATTTGCCCGTGCAGCGGATGTCTCTCTTGAGGAGAATATCCCGTTTGTTTGCGTCACCGCTTCTGGCGGAGCGCGCATGATGGAGAGCGCGCTGAGCTTGATGCAAATGGCAAAAACATCTGCCAAACTCGCACAACTCGCTGAAAAAGGCATTCCGTATGTCGTGATCCTCACCGACCCAACTACCGGTGGTGTTACAGCTTCGTTTGCGATGCTTGGTGACATCCACATTGCTGAACCAGGTGCGCTGATCGGTTTTGCGGGTCCGCGCGTTATCGAACAAACTATTCGCCGGAAATTACCGCAAGGCTTTCAGCGCAGTGAATTTCTGATGGATCATGGGTTTGTAGACATGATCGTGCATCGCAAAGATCTCAAAGCAAAACTTGCTCATGTTCTCTCGATGTTCGCGTCGTAGTACGCATTTGTGAGTTCATATGCAGGTTTTTAACAACACACGCGACCTTCGAGAATTTGTTTCCTCTGCCAAGATGCGAGGACAACGAGTGGGCTTTGTGCCAACTATGGGATACCTTCACGACGGTCATCTCAGCTTAGTTGAACGAGCTCGCAGTCGAGCCGACCTCGTTGTGGTGAGCATTTTTGTGAACCCTACACAGTTTGCACCACATGAAGATCTCTCCTCATACCCTCGCGATGAAGAAGGCGATCTGCAAAAACTTAGGGAAGCCAAGGTAGCCGCCGTTTTCCTACCAAATGTTGAAGTGATGTATCCCGAAGGCAGTACCACGTCGGTGACCGTGCTGGGACCATCGCTTCCACTGGAAGGGGAAAGAAGACCAAATCACTTTAAAGGTGTAGCTACAGTTGTTACGAAGCTCTTCAATATTGTGCAGCCAGATGTTGCTGTTTTTGGACGCAAGGATTATCAGCAGTGTATGGTGATAGATGCAATGGTGCGCGATCTCAACATGCCAGTCGAACTTGAGTTTGCTCCTACGCGACGTGAATCCGACGGACTCGCGATGAGCTCGCGCAATGCGTATTTGTCAACCGACGAACGAGCACGTGCAGTTGCACTCTCACGAGCACTGCGTGCGGCCCTCGCAGCGTATCAGGGCGGTGAAAGAAGCCGGGAAAACCTTGTGAACATTTTGCAATCTGCACTACAGTCCGCTCAACCGTGTGAAGTTGATTATGCCGAAGTTCGCGATGCTGAAACGCTTGAGTCCCGCGCAGTGTTTGGCAACGAGCCACTGGTCTTTTTGCTGGCCGTTCGAGTTGGAACTACACGACTGATAGATAATATGCGTACCGACGATGTCTAATTCGCGCATGCTCTTAATTGCACGGCTAAGTGGGCTCTGTTTGTGCGTCACATTGCTGTGGCCTTTGCGCATGCAGGCAGACGAAAACTACACATTTGCTGGCGGCCCTCGATACACACTGCTCGGCGACTTTCCCCAAGACTCGACTTCTCTTCACCCAGTTCGCACTCCTATTGCTATTGGAGTTGCAGGCGGTATTTGGGTGTATTTGCATGAAACGACGTTTACGAATTGGTGGGACAATCGCTACACGGGGAAACTCACATTCGAAAACGATTGGAATACAACCAAGAAAATTGACAAATGTGGTCACTTCTTTGGCGGTTACACGGCTTCGTATATGTCAACTGAGTTGATGCAATACGGAGGACTGAGTTACGACGCATCGGTGTATGGCGGTGCCGCCCTGGGTTTGGTGTTCCAAACATATGTTGAATTGGAAGACGGGTTCGCCGACGGGTGGGGATTTTCATGGAGCGATATGGGCATGAATACACTTGGCGCATTGTTCCATATTGGGCAACACAAAATCGAAGCACTGCAGTATATACACCCAAAATGGCAGGCACTCCCGCATTCGTGGATTGATGCTCCTCAGATATCAACCACCTGGATCGACAATTACAATGCCGTCACGTTCTGGGTGTCGGGTCATGTGCACCCATTGCTGCCAGAGTCGGCACAGAACGTAGTGCCAGAATGGCTTCAGCTAAGTGTGGGTTACGGAATCACCCAAACTGAGAACGATCTCACTAGGCGTTGGGTGCTTGGAATTGACGTAGATTGGGTGCGGCTTATGCCAGATTGTGGCACGTTTGGCAATTGGCTGTTTCAGAGCATGAATTACTACAAACTGCCTATGCCGGCAATAGAGTTCGGCGAAACAACAAGCGTGTATTTGCTATATCCATTTAAGTTGTAGAATTTTCTTTGGACTGTTGCAACGTGAAGATTGCTGCGATCGACATAGGAACCAACTCTTTTCACGCCGTAGTGGCTCAGGCCAACGAGCGCGGAATCTTTGAGATAATTGCATCGGACAAGGAAACTGTCAGGCTTGGCGAGTCGCGTGGCGATATGAAATTTCTCACAGATGCCGCTATGGAACGGGGCGTCGACGCACTCAAACGCTTCGCAGCTATGGCCGCAACCTCAGATGCCCCAATATATTGCTGTGCCACAAGTGCTGTTCGCGAAGCTCAGAACCGAGAAGTGTTCATCTCACGCGTGTACGATGAAACTGGAATTGAAATAAATGTCATCGAAGGCACAGAAGAAGCGCGTCTGATATACCTGGGCGTCCTCCAAGCATTGCCCGTGTATGACGAAAACGCGTTGGTCATCGATATCGGGGGAGGTAGCACTGAAACCGTTATTGGTAAAAGCGGTAAAGTGCTGCGAGCAGTGAGTGAAAAACTTGGTGCGATTCGCATCACACGCAAATTTTTTGCCGACGGAATTGCAACCGGGAAGTCTGTAAAACAGTGTCGTTCGTTTATCAAAGGGGAATGGGCAACACCATTCAGCAAACTCAGGAAAATTGGATTCTCTACGGCTTGTGGTACGAGCGGAACAATCAAAACAATTGCGGCCATGGTGTTGGCAAAGCGACAGGTTGAGGCGGTCGACAGGTTTAACGGCATTGCGATAACCACAGAAGAGGTTTCGCATGTGGTAAGGGACATCATCAAGGCAAAATCTCCCGAAGCGCGCGCAAAACTACCGGGAATGGAGTCTAAACGAGCCGATATTATTCTCGGTGGCGCTATTGTTCTAGAAGAGGCATTGCTAGGGCTCGGGGTAGAGCGACTTGTGATTTCTGACTTTGCGTTGCGCGAAGGAATGGTTCTCGATGCATATCAGCGCACTGACGAACCGAGCTTATATCACCTCAAGAATTTGCGCAGTGAAAGTGTTTGGGCTCTAGCTGAACGCTTTGATGTGGATAAAAAACACTCTAAACATGTAACCAAATTAGCGCTCGCGTTGTTTGACTCTTTGTGGGAAGCCCTCAAACTCAGACAAACTGACCGTGAGTTGTTAGAGGCTGCAGCGGTGTTGCACGATTGCGGATACTACATCTCGTTCTCGCAACATCACAAGCACGGGTATTATCTCGTGAGAAATGCAGCATTGCCGGGCTTCTCGAGGACAGAAGCAGAAATCATTGCAAATGTGATACGATATCACCGCAAGAGTTTTCCTAGTCTCAAGCATCCCAATTTCAGGCAAGTACCTGAGCATTTACGGGGTGCTGTGCGAGGAATGGCGTCGCTATTGCGCATCGCTGAAGGTTTGGATCGTCAGCAATTGCGAACGGTTCGTTCGCTTACTGCATCCGTTAAAAAGAAACGCATAGACATTGTGGTGACAACCAAAAATAGAGAAGATGATGTAACAATTGAACTGTGGGGCGCTGAACGAAAAAAGGTGCTTCTGGAGGAACTGCTAGAACGCGATGTGTGTTTTACGCGAGGTTGATTTCACTAACGCCCGCCTGAAATCAATCAATAATGATAAATAATTGTAAATTGCGAGATTGCTCGCTGAATTGAAGAAGTTATTGCAGATACATAGAATAAACGATATTTCATAAAAACAAACGATTTGGAGCACGTTATGCTTAAAAAGCTACCTTTGTTAGCAGCTCTCTTTCTAGCTGGAGTCGGCGTTTCACAAGCGCAAGAAAAGGCTATTGTTCAGAACGGGAGTGAGATTCAACTCAATGCTGAACTTTCAGCACTCGAAACAGGAGCATTGCACAGTGCGACTATCAACGGTCGTATCCCAACAAGTTTCGTAGAAGCACGTGACAATGTAATTCCTCAAGCTATGATGGCCGAGGAGATTGAAGAAGAAGTAGTATACGCAACATGGAATGATACGATCACTGATGGTTATGGTATCGAGTTTCCTGACGGCGAAAGCTATTTGACAGCACGCTGGGAACGTCCAAGCAACTTCCCATCGAACTTGAACGATCCGAATGTTGCTGACACATCTAAGTTTGAGATCACTGGCTTTGTACAGTTCAGTGCCCCATTCAATCCGAATGACCCGAACTCAACCTTTACAATTGACACTATCGGAGTGGTTGCTTTCCAATTGGAAGACTATCCGGCATTGCAGTCAGAATGGGTTATGTTTCCGTTCTATTTGAGCGAAGAAGTTTCAACAGCTATGGCAGCTGGTGTAGACTACAGAATCAACTTCTTCGATACTGAGCAAGTAACGTTCACACAGACAAATGGCGGATTGCAGTACTACGTAATTCCAAACGATAGTCTCACATACGCTGCCCGCAGTGAAAATGGACTCTCTTATTATTTTCAGCATCTTGACAACTGTGTAGTGCCATCAAATGTGTATTGGGGATATGCTATCCTTCCACTAGACGCATTTTCGTCTCTCGGTGCTGCCAATCAAGATCAATTGCGTTTGTTTGGTGCGTTTGAGTACTGGGCAGATCAAACAGAAGCTTTGGGTGGCTGGGTTATGAAGCGTCCAACTGAGTCTGGTGACTACACAAATATGTCTAGAGCAGCAAGACGCTTGTTCTACGGTAATCAAGCTGAATTGCCTGTGAAATTGCGTAATCAGCCGATGAAGATGAACTATGCTTCTATTGTTGGTGGAACGTACAGAGGTGAAGAGCCAACATCAGTAGAAAGTGCAGACAATGGTCTTTCTGGCTTTACATTGGGAACAAACTTCCCGAACCCGGCTACAACTGTTACCAATGTTCCATTTGCAGTAGAAACTCCAGGTACATACATCGCTCGCGTAGTAAACGCAATGGGCGAAGTTGTAACTGAAACTACATTTGCAAACATGGCAACTGGTTCATACAACTGGGATTTTGACGTGACAAACTTTGCCAATGGCACATACTTCTACTCGTTGATTGCACCAAATGGTCAAGCGGTTACCCGCGCATTTGTTGTTGCGAAGTAATTCGCTCAACAGTTGAAGTGAGGAATTTGAAAGCGGGTGTCTTTTTAGGCATCCGCTTTTTTTTGTGCCAATTGCGGTGCATGTTGAAGATCAATCAGCCTTTCATACATTCCATTGTTTGGAGAACTCATGAAGTATCTATTGAGTTTAATACTCGTTGTAGCCTGCTCACTACATTCATTCTCGCTAGAGATTCCAATGAACTGGAAAGTTGGTGAGACCAAGATGTTTAACATTACCTCCACTTCGTTTGAAGGCGAGCCGGGTAGTGTTGTCGCTGACGAATCAACTACAAGTAGTATAACTCTACGTGTGGTGAAAGATTACGGTGACGCCTACGGTATTGAAATTGATGGAGTTGAGAATGAATTCGACGAATTGATTTCATCACTACAAGAAAAGTTGTCCGAGTCCGATGATATTGACCCATTGCCAGACGTAGCTGCAAAACTCACGATTGACAAAGAAACTGGTGAGTTCGATATTCGAAATTGGGAAGAAGTGACAGAACGTCTCGAAAAAGTAGACGAGTTCTTTGCCATGATAGAAGAGAGCATGAATTCGAAGATCGATGAGTCGGGAACCGAAGAACACTCCGAAGACATGAAAGGATTTGCGCGCGCGTTCGGCGGTATGTTCTTGTCTATCTTCAAAACTATGTCTGAATCTCTGACAACCAAAGACGGCTTTATTGGTCTTTCAGTGGGTGAGTTGGCCTACATTAATCTACCATTTGGTGAAGATTTTGAAGTCGGAGAAACGATAACAGAGACTGAGCATTTTTCCAACTCACTCGGCGTCATGGCAGAAATGTCTGCAGATGTAGATCGCACACTCACAGCAGTTGAAGGCAATGTTGCTACACTAGAGTGTTCATTGGCATTTGATGAAGATGATTTTCTGCAGTCGTTGCGCAAAATGATGGTGGGAGTGTTTGCTGGCTTCATGGGAGAAGAAGCCGCCATGGAAAAGATTGAGGAAGAGTTTGCTGGCATGTCTGCCGACCTACACACCAATCTCGTGATGAAAGTAAATACACAAACAGGTTGGGCAACAGAAATCACGATGAAGAGCGTTACTTCAGTGACATCGAGAGACGGTGAAGTAGACTATTCTGAAAACATCACTACAGTTGTTGTGCAATAGTGCTGATGTAAATCAATTGTTTGTGAGAAGAAAATACACTCACCGAATAACATTCGGAGTTCAACATTGAGAAATTACCGTTATACCTTGGTAGCAGCCCTACTGTTTGTTTTCGCAAGCAGCTATCAACTGCATGCATCAGAAGTCACCATTGGAATTCAGCCTGAAGAGTTTGGATCGTGGAAATATGAATACACGATTGAACAGACACAGATGGGCGTGTCACAACCTCCAATTGTTACCTCAGGCACAATATCCTGGCAGCATTTTGGGGAAGAGGAAAGCAAGGTTTTGCTGGTGGTAGAGGGACATCCTTTTAGTCTGGAATTCGTGCGAAATCAGGTTTCCAAAGAGATACTCGAGGCCATGGGAACATCTAGCTTGCCAGCCTTCGAGCCGCGCTTCAGTATTGATACAGAATCTGGTCAATTTGAGCTGTACAACGCGCAAGAATTGCTTGACAGCGCGCAAGCGCTACAAGGCGAACTTTCGAAATTTGTGGCTAGTGTTGAAGCACTCGAAAAGCCGAACTTTGAAATGTCTATGCTCGCGCTAGGTGCCGCAGCAATTGCCGAGCAAGTTGGTGAATACAACACGATACAAGCCGTGAAGAACAAGTATGAAGACGACTTCTTTTTTATGAACATTGCGCTTGGGCAAACGTTTGAACCAGGGGTTGTACACACCAAAAACGTCGTTGTTCCACCGGCATCCGGGGCCGTTCCTGCATTTGATGCTGTTGCGAATTCAACGTTGCAATCTTCGCACAACCAAATAGCAACGATTAGTACTGATGTTGTGTTTGACGATCAAGAATTGCTCAGTGGCTTTAGTTCCGGCATCAAGCAACGTATTGCAGCTGCAGAAGGCGAAGACCGAGCAAAAGAGATTTTTGCAGCTCAGTTTCCAGAGTTTTCAGCAACGATGAGTGCACACGTAACGCAAGACATCAACACACATTCTGGCTGGATTCACGCCTGCCGAGTTGAATTGATCGCCACAATTCAACCCAAACCCGCAGTTTCTATTGAAATCGCATCAACAATGGTTATCACCGAGCTTACTGAGTAGCGAGGTTAGTCACATATCGTCAATGAGATCGTCATGGTAATCCAGTGAGGGGGCCACAATGGTTGATGTTGAGTATTGCAAACAAAGGCGGTGGAGAATCGTCTAGTAGAATTCAATGCATGTAATTGTGCAATGTCTTTTGAAATAAAGTCAAGGAAGTTTATGACTGTAAGAGATGAGAACACGCAACCTGACGGAAATGAATCTGCAGCACGCGGCGATGAATCCGGTTCGCAACAAGTAGAATCACCAGTAAATCTTGATGTACCCGTTACCAATCCCAATCTTGTAGACGTCATTGAAACCCTTGCAAAAAGTCCAACCCCAGAAGTGATTGACAAGCTGCGATACGAACTCAACCAAGCCAACTATTTGGCAATTCTCATAGCAGATGACTCGAGTATCGAAACTACCGAGACAGAAGGTCAGGTAAAATTTGTTGAGGACAGTCATATCGGACTACTCAGCGTTGTGGACGCCAATGAAAACTCGTTTTTCGCTCTGTTCACAGACTGGAATGCCATCAACAGTTTCTACGAAAAAAGGGCCAAAGCTCTTGTTCCTCCTGCCGCTGACGCGTGGAATATGGTTCTTCACGACGACGGCCATGGCGTGGTGATCAACCCAGGCAACCATCCCGTTCAACTCACAAAAGAGCATGTCGAAGACTTGTTAGCAAACGCGAATTCGTAGGTAAAGGGTTCACAGCAACTACACTTAATGTGTGTGTCGGTAGCGTTTGAATGCTCCTACAGTGAATGTTGCACCATTAATTGTGTATTTCAATTCGTTGTTCTCTGGTTGAAGTCCAGCGCGAACAGGCTCTTGCATTCCTTTCTCGCTTAGTGCCAACACATAAAAGCTGCCTGTATCGCCAGGTGCCAGTCGTACTGACAGCGTTCGGTTGAGATATGCCCCGCTGAGAACCCCTTGCTGAATATCGAGCAAGCCATAATCAGTTTTCGTTTCGTCTTCCGTTTGTCGTTCAATGTTGGGAATCGACAAAGAAAACTGAATGTTCGGAGATTGGGGGATGACAATAGGTGTAGTTGGGAAACGTATTGAGCA
>JAUHYX010000339.1 GCA_030426285.1 bacterium | reverse complement strand
GCTTTACTCTTGTTTCGGTAAGTCTCGCCATTACGTTGCTCTTTACGCTGCAGTATATTATCGGTGCAACGAGTTTGGCTGGCCCAGCAGGCGAGCTAGCCTATGACTATTTGTGGATAGTTGCTCTAGGCTTGCCGTTTAACTTCATGGTTATTCAGATTAGCAACATTATTCGCTCAGCTGGAAATTCAAAGTTCAGCATGTGGGTACTGCTGTTCACTACAATTGTCAATGGTGGCTTGGATCCGTTTCTCATTTTTGGAATTGGTCCGTTCCCTGAACTCGGTATCGAAGGTGCTGCAATTTCAACCGTCACTGCCCAAGTGTTAGGCGCTGTAGTTTCAATTGTTACCCTTGCTTCGGGAAGAGCAGGATTCAAAGTGCCTGTACGTTTTCCCAAGCCAGACTTTTCAGTGCTGTTGAACATTGCCCGGCTCGGTGTGTCTTCTACACTGCAAATGATGAGTGTTTCTGTCACTCGTGCTGGATTGCTCAAGCTTGTGACACTGTACTACGGCACAGAAATGGCGGCCGCGTACATTATTGGTCTGCGATTGGACTTCTTCATATTTATGCCCGTTTTTGCCGGTGCGCTTGGACTCCAGATCATCACGAGTCAAAATCTAGGCGCAGGTTCTGTGCGGCGCGTCTTTGCCTTTTTTAGAAATGCATTGGTGCAATTGAGCGGACTCATTGCCGTGCTAGGCTTGTTAGCATGGTATTTCCGTGAGGAGTTTGCAATGGCATTTGCCAACACGCAGTTCGTTACTGATCAGGTGGTGAACTATGTTGATTACGCTGTGTTTGGATATGTATTCTTTACAATCGGTGTTGTGTGTACGCGACTCATTGCCGGAGCTGGTGCGACATTCAGATCGATGATCATTATCGCTGTTTCTCTCATGGGTATTCAGCTACCACTCGCATTCGCCCTCGCCAATTCGTCGGGCCTAGGTATTGATGGTGTTTGGATTGCCTCGGTTGCTGGCTATTGCATTTTCATGATCATTGCGCTGATAAATGTTCGCGGCAAAAAGTGGTTACGCGCCCGCGTCTGAGCCGCTGAAATATTCCTGAATCTTTGCGCTCACTTTCTTGCCAGCCACAGCTTCAAGCTCTTCTGTACTTGCATTCACAATTGCGGCAACACTGCCAAAATGTTGCAGCAGTTTGGTTGCAGTTTTTTCGCCAACACCAGGCACGCGTGTGAGGTCTGTCCTCAATGTGCGCTTGCGGCGTAAATCCCGGTGAAATGTAATCGCAAAACGGTGCGCTTCGTCACGCAAATGCTGAATGAGTTTTAATGCTGGTGACGTTTTTGGAAGCAGAATAGAGTCAGATTCGCCAGGCACAAATACTTCTTCGAGACGCTTGGCCAATCCCACCACAGGAATACCTGGATACACTCCGAGTGCGGAAAGCACCTCTACAGCAGAAGACAGCTGCCCTTTGCCGCCATCCACAATAATGAGGTCGGGCCTGTCCGTATTTTCTTGCAGCATCCGCGAATAACGGCGCGTGAGCACTTCCCGCATGCTCGCGAAATCATCTATGCCAACCACTGTCTTGTTTTTGTACTTGCGGTACTCTGATTTGCGCGGCTTGCCGTCGAGAAAAACCACAAGCGAGGACACAGTCTCGGAGCCTTGAAAATGAGAGTTGTCAAAGCAATCAATTCTGCGAGGAGCTTGCTTGAGGTGCAGTGATTCCTGTAGTGCCGCGACACCGCTATGCATTGCGCGTTCGCGTTTCAACCGCTGAATCTCAAGCTCTTTGAGCAAGTACTCGGCATTTGTTTGTACGAGTTTGAGCATACTTGCCTTGTCACCCTTTTGAGGCACCGTGATTTCAACCTTCGAGCCGCGTTTCTCACTCAACCACTGCTGCAGCACATCCATTTCTTCGAGTTGCTCGGAGACACTGATTTCTGCAGGTACATCATCACCTTCCAAATACCACCGCTCAAATGTAGACCTCAACAGTTCTTCGTCGCTCTTGCCTTTTGAATTGCTCAAATAACAGTGTTGTTTG
Source organism: bacterium (assembly GCA_030426285.1). Taxonomy (GTDB): domain Bacteria; phylum Bacteroidota; class Ignavibacteria; order Kapaibacteriales; family UBA7675; genus JAUHYX01. Next base: position 2 of record JAUHYX010000339.1, on the reverse strand, counting down.
CC
>JAUHYX010000129.1 GCA_030426285.1 bacterium | reverse complement strand
TGCGAACTGTTCAAGTAAAAACCACCGAACTCAGGAATGGTATATGAAGCTGTGGTAAAAAACGGATTATTGAAAACGCCTGAACCACCAAACTCGAACATGCCTGATTCGACAACAAGAAAACCCGAGGCTGGGACGGTGAGGTTTTGAGGGGTAAATGCAACAGTGGCTGCTGTTGAGCCCTTTGCAACATACACATGGTTCATACTGTGCGTGCCGGCTCCACCGAGGCTTGCTGTTGTTGTGCCCGTAAACCACATATTAACAAGTCCGTTTCCTCCTGGCAGAAGGTTGAGCGAACCATCGTTCACGATACTTCCTTCAACTCGAAGGCGATGTTCGAGGGCAATACCACCGAGCTCAGCTGTACATTCAGATGCAGCAGGAATCACGAGGTCATTTATAAAGGTTAATGTCCGCTGTGCATTGTTTCGGTACGCAATATCTCCGCTTGTCCACAACAAGGAGCCATTGACCGTTGCATCACCATCGACAATCAGGTCTGAACCGGCGGTAAGAGAAAGTGCTACATTGTTGAAGTTTGTTTGCCCGCGAAGCAGTACAGACGACGCTCCCGTAACCACTACAGTAGAATTTCCGGCATTAAATGAGCCAAAATTCGTCCATTCACCTTCAATCACAATAGTTGCTGTGCCATCAACCACAACAGTTGCACCTGTTGCAATGTACAATCCGTCTTCGGCTACGAAAGTTGTACCGTTCTCTATTGAAAGGGTTGTGCCACTTCCGACATAGAACTGTGCAAACGCGCCAGATGCTGTCAACAGAAATGTTGCCAGAAATGCCAAAAACAAACGATATGGTGAGGTACTGTGCACGATCACTTCGGTGTGTATCTGTTACTTGATCACCGTGATGTGAAAATCCATATTAGGTGGGTCAATAGGTGAACCAGAAACATTGTACAGCCCGATTTCAACTGTATCGGAGCTACTCACCCGTGCCCAGGAAATGATCAAACCAGCTCCAATGCTTTGGTCCGGTGATATTGACACAGATGAACCTGTTTCAGCACCGGGCACTGTAAACGTGGTGGTTAGTCCAATGCCACTGCCCACAGATCCTATATTCTTTGCAACAGAAGCCTTGACTATCTTTGCAATTGAGGTTCCAGTAGTGCCTACTTTCAGGTCACCGTGAATATCCAAGGATGATGTTGGAGCAGCAGTTCCAATACCGATATTACCATTTGTTGCCACTACCATACGTTCAGTATTGTCCGTCCGAATTCTCAAAGCCGCTGCATTTGAAGAGCCCAAATACTGCGAGCCTGTAATGGTGTTGCCGGTCACGTTCCATGTGCCACCAGAAGCTCCATTGGCGGTCAAAGACACCCATGTGCTTCCGTCGTATCCCTCAAAGTCGGTACCGGTCCAGCGCATAGCACCCGAAAAAGCATTGGTCGAGTTGCCGAGACGCATTCCAGCCGTTAGGTGCAGCTGATTTGTTGGAGCTAGTGTTCCTAACCCCAAACGATTGCTTGCATTGTTCCAGTAAAATTCTGAAGATGATGTCAGCGATGTGCTAGACCCAAAGAATGCAATTTCTCCAACATTGCCGCTAAGTCCTAAAGACGCAGCCGCAACAGATGTCCAATTCAATTGAATGTTTCCGCCAATACTCTCTACAGCCAATACTTGTGAAGTAGTGGTAGGAGCGATAGCTGGCAATTCGTATATCAGATTTTGTGATTGATTCCTAGCAACGAAAGCGGAGTAGTTGTCGGTTGTTGGAGACACTCCAGGTTCGTACAAACGCAGCTGTGAAGCCGAGTTGTTATTGTTGAACAACAACACATCTACATTGCCAAAAGCAGCGATCGAAGATGATGCCGACCAATCTGTTGCTACTGCTCCCGATTGAAATCCAAATGATTCTGCACCGAGCGTGAGATTGCGTCCACCCACAACTGAGCTAAAAGCTCCGCTAGCAGAATTACTATACCCGCCTACCAGCGCATAATCCGCGCTAGCTGTGTTATCAGCTCCGCCAAGAACAACGCTTCCAAAGCCAGATGCAACTTGGCTTGAAGCTGTCCTTGAAGACTGCCAATCCAACGAGTTTGCCCCGCGGGCATCTCCGCTATCGTCCCTGCGAATGGAACCATTGGCTGCAAACACAGCCGTTGTTGTGTTGTTTGCGCGCAAGTGCACATCGGCATTGTTGGACGAACCGAGGAATTGACCTGCAACAACTGTGTTGCCGGTTACATCCCAAAATGTGCCGGAACTTCCACCTGCGGTCAAACTCACCCACTGTGCACCATCATGTCCTTCAAAGTCTGTCCCACTCCAGCGCAATGAGCCGGCAGCAGTAGCATTGGTTGTGCCAATTCGCAGCCCGCCTGCGATATCTAGTGTTTGTTGTGGTGCTGTTCCCAACCCAATCTGTCCACCGTCAAAACGCAATGTGTTGGAGTTGAGGTTGACAATTGTATTGGTGGTAAGTGATCCGCCTAAAGAAATGGAGTTTGCGCTGCGCGATAAGCCATTCTGAAACAAGAGTGGAGACTCGTAGTCCGTACCAGCAGTACCGAGTTGTAGTTCTCCGCTCCCAGCCTGCGCTACCACCACACCACCAGCATTTAATGCATTGTTGGCAAGAGTGCCCGAGAAATCTGCATTCACAGCTGTAACACTCAACGCAACAACTGCTCCGGTGGAGGTGACGTAGAATGGACTTCCATTTCCAACGGCAAACAATCCAGTCGGGGCTGCTTCTGCAATCCCAATTGAACCCGTAGGAGTAATGCGTATTCGTTCTGTGTTGTTGGTTCTCAAGGAAAGGCCAATTGCATCTGTGGTACCTAGGAACGAAGATGCAACATTGGTTCCCGCATTTCCAGTTGTGCTCCATGCAGTCGAAGTGAGTGCTATGTCGTCAATCAAACCGCGCCATGCTGGAACGGCAGGCGTGCCAGCATTGTATTCAAATCGCGCCAATGTCGAGTTAAACACAAGTAGTCCGGTTGCAGGGAGTACGATGGCGTTGCGTTGTCCAGTGGTTAGCCTGGGAATCAACAGACCTTTATCTGTAGACGTAATATCAAATACAGCCGATGGGTCAGGGTTAAGTGTGTTTACCCCCGCTCCTTGTGCAAAAACATCCCGTGCGCCCACGAGAACGAATAACATTGTGCACAATAGTAACCACACATAGTGGCTCCTGTTGGTTGAAATCTTGTATCGGTCGCTCATACATAGTACTCTCGATTTTTGAGAATTGCCTATTTCACGGCATAGTCACAAAACTTGCTATCAGCGACGCCAAATACAATAAGTAATATTACGTAAAGGAACTTTTAAAGCCGTCGCATTACGTATTTCAGACACAAAAACAGTACCAATTCAGGAATTTTGGGCGAGAAGCACCGCGGCCGAACCTAAACTGCCTTCCGAAAATGAAAATGCATTGAGCAAAGGCCACTCATTTGGGGTTGAGATATACGGTGAGCCAAAGGAAACAACCACGCACGGGCGGGTCCCAACAATGTTTTTGAGGTGCTGCCAGACATGGTCGAGAGAATTCTGTGCTCTACCACCAACTGGGCGCGCAAAACAAGCTACAACGAAGCACTCGGCATCGGCGAGCTGCACTGAGAGATCGGCGGCGTCTTCGGCGTTTATTGAGTGATCTACAAACCCGAAGTCACAATCTGTGGTATAGACTTGTGAGAGATAGCGGAAGAAACGCGAGGCATATCCAACGTCTTTTTCATCTACAATTGCCAATCCGGCAATGTTTGAATACTTGTTGAGGGGGAGTTGTTCTGGATATCCGTGCTGCCACTGCAATGCTGCTTTTGATGCCTCCAACGCAGCTTTGCGGTGATTGTTGATATCGAATTGTTTTTCAGTAGCACGCTGGCGCGCACAAACACTGGCAACTTCAGCACCGAGCTTTTCAGAAGCGCGCACAATGTGCTGCGTAAGTTGTCCGTCTTGCTGTGCCGCGTCCTCAATCGCCTGAATAGCTTCTTCCACATTTGAAGGCATGAGTAGCACTTCAACACCAGCTCGCAATGCCATCACTGCAGGGTGTTCTGGCAACTCAAGTGTGCTCACGGCATTCATATCGAGAGCATCCGTGACTATGAGCCCAGAAAACTGCATGTCGCGCAACAACTGCACAGCTTTTGGCGAAAGTGAAGCCGGCAATTCGCTGTCGAGTTCCGGAATCAAAATATGCCCGAGCATCACGGTTTCAGTGCCAGCACCAATCGCCTCTTTGAATGGAATTAACTCACGCTCGTGCAGAGTTTCAAGGGAGACATCGATAGTCGGCAGTGCCACATGAGAGTCAACAGTTGTATCGCCATGACCGGGAAAGTGTTTGGCACATGACCAAGCACCAACATGTTTGTGACCCTGAACCCAGGCTGAAACATGACGTCCAACCTGCACTGGATCTTCGCCGAATGAGCGGATATTGACAATTGGATTGTCTGGATTTGAGTTCACATCGGCAACTGGAGCTAGGTTCCAGTGAACACCAATCGAAAACAACTCCCGTGCGCAGGATTGTGAGATGTGGAATGTGTTGGATTCTTTGCCCGTAGCCCCAAGTGCGAAAGCATGCGGAAAACTTGTCCCTCCGTCCATGCGCATCGGCAATCCAAACTCGTAGTCGCCGCAAAAAAGCAAGTCGTATGAGGTCAACCCTTGCAGTTCCTCCATACACTTCCAGGCTGATTCCGGAACACCGCCAAACAAACAGAATCCGCCAACATGAGTAGCGGTTACCAGCTCGCGAATCGAGCTTTTGTATGAAGAATCGTCCCACTTATCGAGGTCGAGTCGAGGAATAACAAGTCTACTGATTGAGTCTTTCAAGGTTGCGTGTTGCATACGATCCAAGGCTGTTGAAATGTTATGAGTTCAGCTGCAATACATCTTGCAGTAGTTCCCAAGCAATGCGTCGGCGTTTAAGGTAGTTGGCCCAAGCGGCATCACTGGGATTCTGCAGGTACGAACGAAGAGCGTGTACATGAGATTGCATCTCGCTCACCAACTCCTGGCAATCGCGCACGAAACTTGCGTCTTCCGCACGAAGCTCGGGCATGCTGAGAAGCTCAACACAGGCTTTGTCAATCTTTTGCAACGATTGCGAACACAGCGCTAGTAAATCCAAGGCGCGTTCAGTGTCATACATGTGCCCGCCATGTGCATCTGCGATTGCGTTGGATGATGTCCATGTTGAGAGCAGGCTTGTTGAGAGCAGGTAGCCACTTGCCTTGAACGCAGGCTCAAAATAGTTGTGTCTCTCAGCTTCCTGTTGTGCAAAAGAGACAGTTGAGAATACTGCCAAACCAAACAGTAGCGCCATTATGAATGATTTCAAGGCGTCACCTCCACATCCCTGCGCACTCTACGCACAACAGAATAGATGATTTCAGAGGCTCGAATAACGTCGTCTCTCGAAATGCCTAGATACATCACAGCACGAGCATATCCTGGCTTTATGAGTGCAAACCGCAGACCTTCACCTGCACATGAACTCTCGAATTCTTCATACGGAATAGTGTGGTCTGTACGAAACACGACAATATTAGTGTCGGTCGGTTCAACATCAATACCTTCGATGTCGTGCAGCAGTTGTGCAAACAATGTTGCATTTGCGGAGTCCTCGAGCAATCGTTCATATTGATGTTCAAGCGCGTACAGTCCGGCTGCAGCTAAGATGCCTACTTGACGCATACCACCACCGAACATCTTCCTGTAGTGTCGGGCTGCTTCAATATGATCTCTTGAGCCAACGATCACCGAACCTACTGGGGCTCCCAATCCTTTAGATAAACACAATGAAACCGTATCGAACAACTTGCCATATTCAGCCGGAGCAACTCCTTCTGTGGCCGTGACATTGAACAGTCGAGCACCGTCGAGATGTACTCCTAGACCGAGACCTCTTGCATGAGAGGTTACATGCTTGAGTCCTTCCAACGAAACAGATGCACCGCCGTGTCTATTGTGACTATTCTCGGCACAGTACAAAGCAGTTCTCGCATTGTAATAAATGTCCGGACGCACCGCCTGCGCAAGCATGTCGGGATGCATCAGGCCGCGATTCGAGGGAACTGGCACCAGTTGCACGCCTGAGAGAACTGAGGGAGCGGCCGTCTCATAGTGAAAAATATGCGCTTCATCGTCGCAAATCACTTCGTTGCCAGGCTGCGTGTGCACCTTGATACAGATCTGATTGCCCATCACGCCAGAAGGAACAAACAACCCGGCTTCATGCCCGAGCAAGCCCGCCACGCGTTCCTGCAGCTCAAGCACAGTAGGGTCTTCACTGTATACATCGTCGCCAACAGGTGCAAAAGCCATAGCCCTTCGCATCGCGTCAGTCGGCTTCGTTAAGGTGTCACTTCGCAAGTCTATCATGCCGAAAAATAGCGAGAAACCGATTCAAGTCAATGGTTGGAAACCGTAAATTCTATTTGAAGATGTCGAAACGTGCTTTGCTACATACTTTAACTTCTTCGCAACACAGTCATTTTCATCGATTCCTAACATTGGTTTCGGTTCCTGCAAAACTGTATTTTACAAGATTAACCCGGTATGTTAGTTTCGAAACAAGATTGTTGTTACACCTAGTTGATTGTATATATGGACACCTCAGTTCTCTCCAACATTTCTGCGGCCCGTTCTTCCAACGGACAACCTCTGGAGAAGTATTCACCCCGATTTCGATCTATTGCTGAAATGCTCAAACACCATGTCGAGTCGACTCCCGACAAAGCATTCTTGGTGTTTTATGACGAAAACGGAAAACGGGCGGAGTTTTCATATGCCGCATTTGAGCGTGATGTCAGACGTGTTGCGCGGGTGTTTCAAGAGTTTGGCCTCGAGAGTGGCGACCGGTTGGCAACGGCATCGCACAATCACTACGATACAATTGTTGTGTACGTTGCTTGCTGGTGCTTGGGAGCGTGCGTTGTGCCATTGAATATGACGGAAGACAACAACAGACTAGAGTATATTCTGCAGAGTTCTGAAGCGACGTTGTTGGTTTGTAGACAAGAATATGTGGAGCGATTGCGACAATGTGATGTTCCTGATACTATGAAGTGGCTGCAATTGGAGTCCGACCAGGAAGAAAACGATGTATTTTCGCTCGCACATTCCGCTGCTCCCATTGAATTGTCACAACAGTCGATGCTCAGAAACGAATGCCTAATTGTGTACACAAGTGGTACCACCGGCCCTCCAAAAGGTGTGGTTCTTGAACAAGTAAACATGATTGCCGATGCTGAATCTATTGCGGCGTGGCATGGTATAGACTCACATACACGGATGATGTGTGTCCTGCCAATTCACCATGTGAATGGAACAATAGTAACTCATGTCACTCCTTTGTTTGCCGGTGCTTCAGTTGTACTCAATCGGAAGTTCTCTGTCTCCAAGTTTTTTGAGCGTCTGGCGTCAGAACATGTCAATATCGTTTCAGTTGTTCCAACCTTGCTAGCATTCCTACTGGAAGCTAAAGCCGATGCCTCGAATATTGACCATTCGGTGTTTCGCCATATTATTTGCGGCGCGGGCCCTCTCACCTGCGAACTCGCATCCTCGTTTGAACGCGAATTTGACCTCCGTATAGTGCACGGTTATGGTTTAAGTGAAACTACATGTTATTCGTGCTTCATCCCAACCGATCTTAATGAAACAGAACACAAGGAATGGCAGTCTTCGTACGGGTTTCCAAGTATTGGAATACCGGTGAGCAACAATGAAATGGCAATTCACGATGCCAACGGAAACTCACTCTCAGAAGGCGAACGAGGGGAAATCGTCATTCGTGGAGCCACTGTGATGAAGGAGTATTTTAACAACGAGAAAGCCAATGCAAGTACATTTGCTCATGGATGGTTTCGCAGTGGCGATGAAGGGTTTTTCCACCGAGATTCTTCCGGCCGACCATACTTTTTTATCACGGGAAGACTCAAAGAGCTGATTATTCGCGGAGGTGTGAATATTGCTCCGCTTGAAATCGACGAAGTGTTGTGTAGCATCCCAGGTGTATCTGCAGGTATTTGTGTTGGCTTTCCGCATGATATGTACGGTGAAGAGATCGGTGCTTTAGTGGTGGTTTCAGATAAAGATCTCAGCGAGCAAGACATTCTTGAAACTTGTCGAGCCCAACTACCAACGTCAAAGTGCCCCAAGGTTGTGTTATTCACAGAAGAACTTCCGGTAACTTCAACAGGGAAGTATCAGCGCAACAAAGTGAAACACTTGTTTTCAGAGTTTCAGAGCACTCAGTTTCCGAAATAAACTCATGCAATGAATTCAGACTATTGAATAGTCTCAACGACAAGTGTCTTCCCCTGTTGCCAAAATGCAGCTGGATCCGAGATTTGCAGAAATGTGTGTATTTCTCCTTGCACTGGCAGGTACAACAACCTGTATTGAGCTTCTTTATGTTGACTCAAAACGGTTACTTGTTCAAATGGGATTGCTGTGTGTTTGCCAACGAGAATTAGCCCAGTTGTTGGTTGCAACGGCACTGCAGGTTGATCGTTGAGTTTGAGCATCGGGCCTTGATTCTGAACGCCTGCCCCCGAACCAGAGTCAACCGGTCGCAATCCTATAGGGTTTGATGGAATTCGTGTCGCTCGCATGTGCTGCAGCGAATGCCGAGTGGTCTCCAATTCCGCCATCACTGATTCTAACCGCGAGCGCAACTGTTCTTTTTCACTTCTTTCATGCTGCAACTGAGACTGAAGTTCGAACAACTGAGACTCAAACTCTTCGATCATCAGTCGCACTGATTCTTCGGATTGAGTCATGTTTTCAGATGATGAGGCCGGCTCAGTGGGTGCAATAGGTGCGCTGGGAATAACTGGTACAGACTGTCCTACTCTTGGTCCGGTACTAGCAGGAGTTTGATCTGCACTGTCAACATCTACACTCAACTCTACTGCAATTTCTTCTTCAACCACCTCTTCTTCGACTATTTTTTCTACATCTACTTCAATGTCGAGCTTAGGTACGGCTTCAACAATTACTGTATCCTGCGTACGCTTGACTGCAGGCTGTTGGCTAGAATCAATTGGGTTAGAAGATGAAGGATCAGGTTCTAACGCTACTGTATCAACCTGTTGTATTTGAGACTCTAATTCGGGCGGTGTTGGTGCAGCTGGATCTGGAACTTCGAGGCTTCTCGGAACTAGAAACACATACAAATTGCGTTTGCGAATGGCACAATACCCTTGTTCAACACCATCAAACGCGATATTGAGTACTCCACCTTCCTCTGAGAACCACAGCGAGTCCACAACAATTTCACGCGATATATCATGTTGACGCACAACCCAAGTACCGCGTTCCCGTTGTGCCGTCCTATCTGCCGTACTACCGTACAATTCCCAAAAAGCAGAAAAGCGTTGTACGAGCTTGCGTACGCTCTGTTCGCGATTGTTGTCGACGAGATGCCATGGTTCTGATTCTTGAGCTTGTGAAGCTGAAGGCAAAACGAGAGCTGCTGCGACAACGAGAAAGGCGACAACACAAACTCGGACCGCGTTTTGTTGAATTCTATGTACCATTGTGCAAAGGGGGCTGTTGCGAAATACAGCCCCATAATACGCAATGGATAGGCTATCTACAACAAGTCTATGCCTTCTCAAACACAGCTGCGAGACCTTGCCCTACTCCGATACACAAGGTAGCGGCACCGTACTGAACATTCTTGTCGATCATTGTATGAAGCAATGTTCCTACGATTCGTCCGCCGCTCATCCCCAACGGATGACCAATGGCTATGGCTCCGCCGCGTTGGTTCACCAAGGATGGGTCGACATGCAATTCACGAATGCAGGCCAAAGACTGGGCGGCAAAAGCCTCGTTGAGTTCGATTGCTCCGAGCGAGTCGACCGCTACACCGGCCTTTTTTGCTGCTTTTGGAAGAGCGTATGCTGGTCCTATGCCCATGATACGTGGGTCTACGC
>JAUHYX010000128.1 GCA_030426285.1 bacterium | reverse complement strand
TGTTGTCAATTCTGGCAGGACTTGAATCTGCAGACTCTGGCGAAATTCGCATTCACGGCGAACTAGTTGAATCTCCTTCTGTGCGCCTTACACCTGAAAAACGCAGTGTTGGACTTGTGTTCCAGGACTTTGCTCTTTTCCCTCACCTCAATGTCAAACAAAACATCGAGTTTGGCAAAACCAAAGGCAACAGTGCTCCGTACTCGCTGCAGGAATTGTCAACAATGACGGCAACTGAGCACCTGTTGCACAAATACCCACATGAACTCTCTGGTGGGGAACAACAACGCGTGGCAATGGCGCGGGCTCTGTTTCCTCACCCCAACGTTCTTTTGCTCGATGAGCCGTTCTCAAGTCTTGATGAGTCTCGAAAAACAGATGTGCGTACAGAAGTATTCAAGGCTGTTCGCGATGCCGGTGTCACATGCGTTTTTGTTACCCACGATATAGCCGATGCCATGTACGTGGCGGACAGTATAGCTTTGTTGCACAATTCTGATTTATTACAACACGGAACAAAACGAGATCTATATTTTTCACCCGTTTCTCTGAAAGTGGCAACGCTGTTTGGCGACGTTAATGTTGTAGACAAAGACCTTCAAAACGCCCTCCACATTTCATCTACAGATTCAACTCCGCAGATTGTTCGTCCTGAACACCTTCACATCAAACGCGCAACAACCGATGAAACAGCAAATGCCACCGTTGTGTCCACAACATTTCTCGGCAAAGAAGTTCGACTTACGGTACGTATTAACAATGCATCTTCTGCCGGCTACTCCGCAGTTTCATGTTTGATGTCTTCAGCATCTGAAGCAGCTTCACTGGTTTCGGGAGACTCAGCTCACATCAGCCTATCAGGTCCAGTTATCAACATTCGATGTTGATATGTGTATAACTTGTACACAGGATGTGCATAACTAGCAATTAACTCTAGAAATCCACACTTCAAGTGGAAAACTATGTGGATAACCCACATTATGTGTTGATAACTGACTGCGCCCATTTCACGAATGTTTGCACCACCATTGGTGAATACCGTTGCATGAAGAACTCATCTTGGTACGAACCACTGCTTAATGCTTCATACGTTTGTTCTAAACCACCTGTCTCAACAAAGTTGTGATCAATGGTTTGCAGGTCTACGAATTGTGCGGACTGTTCATTGAACCCATTGAGAATTTCGACCAAGTCTTCCTGGTCCCGTCCATCAACCGTGTGTACATCCGCTCCGCCATATAAACTGAGTACCTGACCTTCGTATTCAGACCAGTGCTGCAGTGTCATTTGGTCTTGAATTCCTTTCCAAAACATATGTGATCTTCCAAACAAAAGGTCACCGCTCTGCCATTGAAACATACTCTGCAAAAACCCGCGATATGCTGCAGATTCTTCCGCAATGTCGCTCGGACTTTCACCATCGACCATTATTCGTGTCAACACTGGGTACGCAGCCTTTGCCTGTTGTTCAATTTGAAGCGGGTCTATGCCAAAACCGCGATGTTGGAATCGGTTGACACGCAATAGGTATTCGAGCCACGGCACATACGTGGTTCCGTATACGGCAATTCCCGCCGGTTGAAATTCGCCACCCAACACCGGAGCCTGAATTCCGCCCAAAGAATGTCCGAAAATCACGATGTTGTTTTTGTCTACAAACGGGCTTTCGAGCATTTCGCGGTACGCTGCGCGGAAGGATTCAAGCTCTGTTTCGTACGAACAACTGCTACAGGGAATGTCTGATTTGGAGTCCCCCATTCCCGGCTTTTCTGCGCGCACCAACACAAAGCCCGCTTCAACAATCCCTTCAAAAAACTTTCGATACGGGTGCCAAGGTTGCAATCCGTCAACCGTCATGCATGAAAAGCCCGGAATAAAGAACACGGCTGGAAGTTTCTTGTTTGGGTCAGGTGTAACCGTTATTAAGCGTCCGACACCACCGTCGAAACTAAATTGACCAAGATCTACATGAGCCAAGCCAAAGTCTTCTTTAGGACGCGACTTCAGCTGCCCGAGAAGGACAACTTCTGTTTCATCTCGTAGAACCAACAACCTCACTTCGTCGCCCGCTCGTGCATCTACAAGATGTGTCTGTACATCGGTAATACTCTCAATAGCGTTGCCGTTGAGTTCTAAAATGATGTCTTGAACCAGAATGCCAAGTGAAGCAGCAGACGTATTTGGTAGCACCTCCAACACTCGAACACCTCGGTTTCCAAGATCGAGCTCTATGCGAACTTGTGATGACACATCCTCAAAGGCTATTCCCAACATAGCTCTGCGTTGCAGGTCTTGAGAATACCCAATGTGAGAAAGTGAAACAAATAGTGTGAGAAAGGCAGCAAACAGGAACTGTGATGAGGTCTTCATTGTTGAGGCGGTCTGTGTGTTAAATACAGTTGAACAAACCCTTTGATACGCGACGACTATGATTTAGTTTCTACGTTTTGCTGTATCGGCGCACCTACTCGTACAATGAAAACTACAGCTCAGCGTTTTATTATATGTCGCAACACACAAAACACGGATAACTCCCATGCCTTCAACAACTGTAATTGGTGGTGGACTTGCAGGATTGGCCTGCGCAGCAACGCTTGCTCACAATGGTGAGTCTGTACGGGTATTGGAGAAAAATGAGGCAGTGGGCGGACGTATGTCAGTAGTTGAAGCCGATGGTTTTGTGTTTGACAAAGGTCCGAGTTGGTACTGGATGCCGGATGTGTTTGAACGCTTTTTTAGTCAGTTTGACGCCTCAGTTTCTGACTTCTACGATTTACAGCAATTAGAAACTGCATTTAGAGTGTACTGGGGTGAACAAGACTACACAGATGTACCGTCGGATGCCAATGCATTTAGAGAATTGTTTGAATCCCTTGAAGCAGGAAGTGCCAAAAAGCTCGATGATTTCATGGACACGGCAAAGCAACAGTACGCAATTGGCGTTCAAGATGTTGTATACCGTCCATCACTTAGTATCTCCGAGTATCTCTCGCCTTCACTTATTTTCAAGATGTTCAAGTACAATGCCTTCGGAAATTTTCGCAAAGCCGTTCACAGTACTGTTAAAAACGAACGATTGCGTGCAATCCTAGAATTTCCTGTCCTCTTTCTCGGCGCAACTCCAGAACGTACGCCAGCGCTGTATAGCATGATGTGTTATGGCGGATTGTATCTCGGAACTTGGTATCCAAAACAAGGTATGTATGCAGTAGTTGAAGCACTAAAAACGCTGTGTGCACAAGGTGGTGTTGAAATGCATACAGGAGCGCCCGTTCATGAGGTGGAAGTTAGCCAGAACAAAGTCAAAAGTGTGCAGGCTGGTGGCCGCACATTTGAATCTGATGTATTTGTTGGCGCAGCTGACTACAGACATGTTGAGTCGCTGCTTCCAGAACGTCAACGCCAGTTCACTGAATCGTATTGGAAATCAAAAACATATGCACCGTCTTGTCTACTCTTCTACATCGGTGTTTCAAAACGATTAAGTGGTCTGCAACATCACAACCTATTTTTTGATCATCAGTTCGACCAGCATGCCAGGGAAATTTACGACGCTCCAGCCTGGCCCCAGAAACCGCTCTTCTATGTTTGCGCTCCAAGCGTAACTGACGACACAGTTGCACCCGAAGGACACGAGAATCTATTTGTTCTCATGCCACTTGCAACGAGCGTGCAAGACACAAATGAACAGCGCGAAAAGTACTATGACATTCTCATGCGCAGGCTTGAAAAGCTAACCGGTCAAAGCATTCGCGAACATGTTGTATACAAAAAGTCATACTGCATAGAGGATTTTAAGAATGACTACAATGCTGCTTATGGCAATGCATATGGGTTAGCCAACACACTGCGTCAAACTGCAGTGTTGCGTCCACCGCTTCGCAGTAAAAAACTCTCGAACCTTTACTTTGCTGGGCAGCTTACTGTTCCGGGTCCCGGCGTTCCACCAGCGCTCATATCCGGCACCATTGCAGCACATGAAATTCAAAAGCACCTCAGGAGTCGCCCATGAGTACGTTGGTGAAGAAGGAGTTGTACGACTCTGTGAGCTTTGAAACCGCAAAACTGGTCACAACCCGATACAGCACGAGTTTTTCAATTGGTATTCGTCTCCTCGACCCTTCAATTCGAGATGCGGTATACGGCATTTACGGTTTTGTGCGCTTAGCAGACGAAATTGTTGACACCTTTCATTCGATTGACCAGGAAAAAGCACTCGACCAGTTTGAAGAGGACACTTGGAAAGCTATTCAGGAAAAAATTAGTTTGAATCCTGTGCTGCACGCATTTCAGCTTGTTGTCCACTCATACAACATTGACCGGTCATATATCGAAGCATTTTTGGCTAGTATGAAAATGGATTTGCGTGATATCCACTACAACGACGAACTGCTCAGAAAGTACATTTACGGGTCTGCAGAAGTGGTTGGTCTCATGTGTTTACAAGTATACTGTCATGACAACATAGCCCTGTACAAAGAGTTGATTCACCCGGCAAGGCAGCTGGGGAGTGCATTTCAGAAAGTGAATTTTTTGCGAGATTTGCGGGCAGATATTCGTGAACTTGGGCGCTCGTACTTTCCGGGGGTAGATAAAAATACGTTCAACGATTCAAAACGCAAGGCATTGATTGCAGACATTGAACAAGAGTTTGCAGAAGGTTTGCGCGGCATACGTCACTTACCAAACAATTGCAGATTGGGTGTCTATACCGCGTATGTATACTACAGCGCTCTTTTGAAAAAACTCGCGAACTCATCTGCAGAAACCATTCTCAACAGTCGAGTTCGCGTAAGTAATGGACACAAATTTCTTTTGTTTGTAACAGCATACATTCGCAATAAAACTGGCTTTACTTCGGGTACATAACAATGGACACAATTCTGTTTAATATCGGTTGGTTCTTGCTGTTCTATGTCGGAATGGAATGGGTAGCTTGGTTCACACACAAGTATATCATGCATGGCATTCTGTGGTTTCTTCATGCAGATCACCATCGAAAGCCACCGGAGCAAGTACTAGAAAAGAACGACTTCTTTTTTGTGTTTTTTGCAATCCCAGGCATGGCACTCATTTTCACTGGTGTGAATATTGGATTTGCCGAACCGTGGCTCTGGATGGGACTCGGAATAACAGCCTATGGTGCTACGTACTTTTTTGTGCATGATGTTTTTATACATCGGCGTTTGCCTTTCATGCGCAATACAAAGAGCACGTACTTCGCTGCTATTCGCAAGGCGCACAAGGTGCATCACAAACACCTTGGTAAAGAACACGGTGAGTGTTTTGGCATGCTTTGGGCACCGCGCAAGTACTTTCGTGAAGCAAAGAAGGCGTACGGCAACAAGTGAACTGGTTGTATTTGCTGCTAAATATTGGGACTATAAGCATTCCCTTTATTTTCACGTTTCATCCCAAACTACAGTTTCAACGTCGTTGGAAGGGCTTCTTTGCAGGAATCGCTCTTGTGTCTACGTTCTTTGTGCTTTGGGACATCTGGTTCACAAGTATCGGCATTTGGGGATTCAACAGCGAGTATTTACTCGGAATAAATGTGTTCAATCTTCCCTTAGAAGAAGTGCTGTTCTTTGTCTGTATTCCATATGCATGTGTGTACACATATCACTGCTTGGATGTTCTCATAGATGGCAAGCGATTTGAGACTGTAGGGTGGTATGCTGCAATTGCATTGTGCGCGTTCAGTGTTGTTATGGCTCTGCAATTCTATGATAGATTGTACACAGTCACTACCTTCTCTCTACTTGCTCTCACATTGATAGTACTTGTTCGACAACGGGCTGCTTACTTGGGAATGTTCCTTGTGAGTTGGGTTGTACTCCAAGTTCCTTTCTTTCTTGTGAATGGCGTGTTAACAGGTTCTTGGATTGACGACCAGGTTGTGTGGTACAACCCGCACCAACAGATAGATATTCGATTGGGAACAATTCCGTTTGAAGACACGTTTTATGGACTGCTTTTGTGTTTGGGAATTGTTGCTGTTATGGAGCGTATTTCACCGCGAAGTATATCAAAAAACTCCAGTTCTTAGTATGAAGAATCTCGGTCCAAAAAGTCTCAAAATCCTACAAGCTCTCAACATCTACACGCTGCAAGATATTCGGGATATTGGCTCAGTGGCCGTATATCAACTTGCCAAGCAACACGACCCTTCTGTTTCTCTTAACCTACTGTGGGCTTTAGAAGGAGCTGTACTTGATGTAGATTGGAAAATTGTTGCAAATCAACACAAAAAACGCCTATTGCAAGAACTAGGATCTCTCAAGTAGTTCGTCCGTGCCTCCGATAATAGAATGTACCAGGACGGTACTTATTTTGCACGGAGGCTACATGAAACGCTATTACGCTCTGCATCAAATTGCATCTCAGGTTGGATTGCCTGAATCGACACTTCAACGTTTTTTTCGCGACGGGTTACTTATCCCATCTTGCACAATGCAGGGCATGTCTTTCTTCACTGTTGACGACGTGAAGCAATGCATGATTCGCCAACAGCGCAGAGAACGCTTGGCTTGGGAACAAAGTTTGGGAGTCGCTACTCAGACGGCCTAAACTGCTCGTATACTTCATCTGTGTGTGCTGCCATGATGAAGTCGTTCATGTGCAAATTCTCAATTTTGTGGGAATTTGCACATGAACGACAGTCACCTTACCCCACTCAAGTGTAATTGCTGGATGATGGTCTTGCTCCTCCGCCTTTGCAGCAATCGCGTTTGTGAATTTAACCGATGCTGCGTAGTCTGCAAGTTTGTACACTTTTACCAATACAGGTATGTCGTTCTCATGTTCAATCGACCAACCCTCTAAACGTTCTAGGTAAGTTGCGCGGTCTGTCTCAGACACAGGTGTTGCTCCTGGTCTGCACGCTTCACATTGTTGTTTTGTGAGTTCCATTAGCTTTCTCTCGCTTAAGAAAACAGTTCTTGAAATTTTTGTTCCCGAAATGCAAAGATCCGCTGAAGCATTCCGCGAACCACTAAGAAATGCGCAATCGTGCCTAGAATTCCAAACGGCAGTGCGTATGTGATGTGGTCTCGAATGATAGTTTGTGAGCCATGCGCCTCAACTTCGTGGTAGTGATACCACAATTTGTATGGACCAATCCGCTGCTCATCCACAAACGAAATGCCTTCGCGAATGTGTTTAATCTCAGTCAACCATTTCTGCTTGCCAAAGACTGGTAGCCCCACCAAATAACTAATTGTCAATCCGTTGTACATAACACTCGGAGGTTTACTCAGAATAGTAAAACTCAAGAATGGCGGCGTTATCTCATTCAGGTTTTGCGGGTTCTGGAGAAACTCCCACACTTCATTCACAGGCGCGTTCACGACTGTTTCGCTTTTAATTTCGTACATCTCAACCTCTACTCATGTGTTGGAACACATAATTAGACGATACTTGTTGAGATTTCTTGTGTACTCTAACGCTCATGACCTACAGTGGTCGGAGTACCACTAGTCCTTTGTGCTTTTCAACGGATTCTATGTATTCATCAATTCGTATGTCAATCAGAACTTTTTCCTTGTCAGAAGATGCGTGCAATAGGCGTCGCTCCAGATCATCGTTCACGTAAATGAGGCCAGTGTGTCCAAAGTCTAACCCTTCAACTCCGGTTGTAAAACACACTATGTCACCGGTTTGCATCATTTTCATGTTTGAGCGAACATCTTCTTTCGGTATAACATGAAACGTGTGTGAGCGCATGCGATTCTCAATCATAAGCATCTTGTCTTTTTCTGAGCCTTTCATGCCAGGATAGTACTCTGGATGCGATGTCATGAAGTTGAGGTTAAACGTATGTTCTTTCCCACCGAGCTCTTTGCTTATGTCTTTGACTACGCCTTTTTTAACATTGTCTACAATCCAATCAGAGGTATAGTGTAGGCGCGAACTGTACCCGTCAACTTTCCCACCTCGATAGCGCGTAAAGATGATATTCTGAAAAAAGTCATCTGACGTCAGTAGACCTGACCTACCTGTTCGAGCGAAATTCAGCATACTTTCAAAGAATGTCACACAATCTAGGCCACCCAATTCAACTCTACACACCTCTTCACCCGGTCCTTCGAGAGTTCCGCCTTTGTAGGGAGTTCCCACATAAAATTGCGAAATCCGGCCAATTGCTTTCCCGATAGGCAAATCATTGATGTTGTGTTTCTCAATTGCCTTAAGGGTTCGATTTATCAGGCTTTGCGTATGTGGGCTCGGTGTCGCCCACTTCTTATTATTTGTGGCTTCTTGAATAAGCGACAATGCCGTTGATTGAGTTGCAAGAGCTGTTACACCCGCCAAGCCAGTCAGTTGAATAAATGTTCTTCTATCCATATTTGAGTACTCTATGTGTGTTGTTACTACAAGTGTTGGAGCAGCGCTTGAAACATATTGTCGTTGTCAACCGAGTTCTTTTCGTACGGCTTTAGGCTGTCGTATTTTTCCTTGAACAGACGGATTGCTTCATCTGTTTTTCCGCGACGGTACAAAAAGGCAGCAACGTGAAGAGCACCATAGTTGTAGTGTGGAAGTGCAGAGATTATTTCACTAAACACGAGTTCGGCCATGGTATAGTCTTCATGGCGCTCGTACAATAGTCCAAGACGAATACGAGCGCGAATAAAACTCGGTTTTGCTCCAGTTGCTCGAATGTACCAAAACGCAGCCATATTGTCCTGTTTCATATTCTCATATGCCATACCCATGGCGAGCATGACGGTTTCTTCATCTGGCAACATTTCAAGTGCTTCAGTACATGTTTTAATCACTCCTTCCCAGTCTTTTTGTGACTGATAATACTGAATAAGAACACTAAAGCGACGGTAACTATTTGGAAATGCTTTTTTCAGTTCTGACAAATAAGGCAGAATTTCGTTTTCTGCATCAATCGCAACTACGCCATCTGGATAGCGATTTTGGGCAAAAATCCATGTAATGAAGCCACAGTATCCAGAGAGAGCATATTTGTCGAGTTGCAGAAGGTTCTCTCTATGTGCTCGTAGGAGTTCAAGAGCTCGCATCGAGTCACCGCGCCACAACAGAGCACCAGCAAGTTCAATGTGAACTACGGGGTCTTCGGATAGTAGCGCTTGATCGATCATTTCCTGGGCTCGCTTTTCGTCCTCCATAAACGCGATGTATGTAGTTCGAAGTCGATTGGAATTGGTCGCTTCAATTCCATTAGTCAATGCCTGCTCACCATTTGATTCTTTGCTGAGAAGTGATCTAAAGCAAGCGAAGCTGTAGTGAATCCATGCTTGTTCATCTTGGGAGTTGAGTTCTAAGGCGCGTTGCAGAACATTGGAAGCTGTATCAAGACGACTTCGTTGTTCCAGTTCAATACCAATTTCCGTAAGTCTATTGGAGTCCTCCCACACATGTGGCAGCTCAGCTAAAAGTGATTCTATCGTAACCATAGTTTCGTTTATTCTAGTACAAATGAATGCAGTGAAGGCACTACAAGTGGTTCTACAGACATAAAGGCTTCAGCGTATGAGCAATGAGATAGCTCACCAAAGTAGCGCGCGCGAGATTCAATCATGTCGAGAAATCCCGGGCGAGAAATATATGTTTTTGGCTCTTGTTGTAGGTGTTTCTGATCGCTGTAAAACTGTGTTTCGTAAGCGAGTATAGCGTTCATTTTTTGTGAAAAACTATCCGAAACATCTACAAAAAAGTCCGGGGTGCTGTCATACGACAAGAGATAAGAAAAATGTCGTTGTGGGCGCCACGGTTGTTGCTGGACCCCGTTTTCATCGCGGGTGTGAATTTTTGAAAGTCCAGATCGAAATATTGCATAACGTATGAGTGTATGGGCTTGTTCATGATCTGGGTGCCGATCTTTTGGCCCATTGTACAGCACAATGTTTGGGCGATACGTTCGAATGATCTGAACTATTTTGTCCTGTGATTCTGTGTCACATGTAATGCCGCCGTCTTGAAGACGACAATTCACACGT
>JAUHYX010000338.1 GCA_030426285.1 bacterium | reverse complement strand
TATCAATTTGTAATCGTACGATGAAAATCTTCTTCATGTTATTGTTTGGGGTCACGCTTTCTGTGCGTGGCTCCGAATTATTTCTTGACTCAATCTATGTTGGCGAGAACATGGATCTTAGTGGTCCAGATGCTTGTCAATTGGATGATGGCCAATTGTTTATGTCTCACTTGATAGGTGGGGTCAACAGGTTCGACTTTTCTGAAAATAAGTTTGTTCTGCTCGGTGTACCTGAAATGCAATATTACATCAGCATCTTTCAGAACCCGCTAACAAGACGTGTCTTTGTTGGTGGACGCGGGCAACTTGCGTATTCTGATGATCTTGGCAAGACTTGGAGTTTGTTCCCGAAGGAAAATACACCTCAAATAGATTTCGAGAACGTCTGGGCTCATGAAAACGGATCGATTTACGTTGCGACTGGAGACAATGCTGCAGTCAGACCAGGCTATCCTTGGGGCGTTTACCGCAGTGACGATAACGGTGAGTCGTGGTACCTTGTTCAAGAGATCAACTGCTCGCACAACGATATATTTGTCGATGAAGAAGGTACGATCTTCTTGGGTTGTACCGGTGTACCATATCAGAACTGTTTGTATATCAAACGAGAGTCTGAAGTCCAGTTCAGAGGATTGTTCCCTGATGTGTTCCTTTGGAATATCCGAAGGTTTTCAGAGGAAGAACTAATTTTAGGCATGTTTCATTCACATTCCGTGTTATTTAACAAAAACGAAGAAACGTGGAAGACTCCAAAAGCGCTTCGAGAATTCAGACGAACTGAGAATGTTCTGAAAACCAAAAATGGCTACTTGTGGATTACGCAAGAAGAGTGGCAAGATGAGGAATTCTGGTACATAAGCAAAGACCTAACTACAAAGACTCATATTTCCTCCAATCATACTACTTTCGAAGAGATTAGGGGACGAGTGCTTTTTGCTCTTACAGACAAAGAAGGTCATCTTTGGATAGCGAAACAGACTTACGGAGTGTACAGGTCTCGAGTCCCTTTTGAACAAGTAGTCGGCTTAGATGAAAGCGAGACAAACTCAAGCACATATCAAGTTAAATATGAAAGTGGTGTAATTCTAACAGATGTTGCGGAAGGAGAAAGTCTTAAGATTTCTTTGTTTGACGTAGCCGGACGAATTGTCGCTTCTAGTAGTCAAGTTCCATTTAGGTTGCCAAGTCGAGTGACTAGAAATTTAGCACTATTTTGGTTACTTGAAATTGACGGAGAAGTTCATACCGGCTCTTTGTATATTGACTAAACACCTTACTTGATCTTCAATGGTCGAGTAGCAAGAAAGAGCTGTACAGATTTATGAATGAGAAGGATTTCTGTCCAGGTTTGTACATGATGATGGAATCGTTTGTTGAGAAGTGCGGCCACCAACTAGTTTTGGTTGTGGTTACCTTAAAAGTCATTACCACAACACTACGCATTTGACTTGAGTGGTACCCTAGCGGGTACGAACGTGAAAAGAGGGGGGGGGAGGTAGCCTACCCAGGGTTACACTCGCTAGCGCTCGTTCACCCTGGGCTAAGAAACTATGCCCTTGCGGGCATCAATCGTATCCGATTCACGAAATCTACATGAACCGCAAGAAATGTAGAGACGGGGCGTGCCCCGTCTTTCGTAAGTTTGTGCCCCGTCTCCCTCAGAGAATTTGAATGTTGTTATGCGATTGTTCGTGAGACGCTGCACGCCGCGTCTCTACGCTTACGTATTGAATACGAGCTAGAAATGGGGGATAGCACTGGTTTTGCAATTGGTGTGGCAATTCCTTGTATATTCTTCTGCTTGTTGAAAAACTGTTGGTGCCAATAATGACGCGTGATTTCATTCTCTTGATACTTCTTTTGGTTTTCAGTTCGCTAAGTCTTTCTGCCCAAGTTGAGGTCGAAACCGATATAATACTAGACACTAAAGAGAAATGTCTAAATTTAGGGATTACAGATTGCGGAGATGTATTCTTGACTTGTCAAGATAGTGTGACATGGAAGTACTATTTGGCAAAGTATGACCCTGTAGATCTGTCGATGGAGAAAGTG
>JAUHYX010000127.1 GCA_030426285.1 bacterium | reverse complement strand
GCGCTGGCGAACTGACGAAAACAAAGGCCGTACCGTTCGTGCCCGCGATTTGTGGGACAAAATTAACATGTCGTCTTGGAAGTCCGCCGACCCCGGGTTGCAGTTTGATACAACAATCAATGAGTGGCACACATGTCCTAAAGACGGCCGCATCAATGGGTCGAATCCGTGTTCAGAATACATGTTCTTGGACGACACCGCATGTAATCTCGCGAGTTTGAACCTTGGATACTTCTTTGATGCAGATACATGTGAAGTGAAGATCGACGACTTGCAACACGCAACGAGATTGTGGACAATGGTGCTGGAGATCTCTGTACTCATGGCACAATTTCCGAGCAAAAAAGTGGCTCAGTTGAGTTATGAATTCCGCACGCTCGGCTTGGGATACGCGAACCTTGGTAAGATTCTTATGGTCGCCGGTATCCCTTATGACTCACCAGAAGCTTTGGCACTTGCAGGAGCAATTTCGTCGATCCTCACAGGTGAAAGTTATGCTACGTCTGCAGAAATGGCAGGGGAATTGGGAGCATTTCCGAAGTACAAGCGCAATGCCAAAGACATGTTACGTGTAATGCGCAATCACAGACGCGCTGCATACAATGCCTCGGATGCTGACTACGAGGATCTCACCACTCTACCGATGGGTATTGACCGCACAAAGGTTTCTGACGCATTGGTGCAGGCTGCACGAGAGGTTTGGGATCGCGCTCTTGAGCTTGGTGAAGAACACGGATATCGCAACGCACAGGTGAGTGTTATTGCACCAACGGGCACAATCGGTCTTGTGATGGATTGCGACACAACAGGTGTCGAGCCAGACTTTGCAATCGTGAAGTTCAAAAAGCTTGCAGGCGGCGGATATTTCAAAATTGTCAATCAATCCGTTCAACGTGCGCTGCAGAACCTCGGCTATTCCGAAGAGCAGGTGGATGACATCGAAAAGTACTGCAAAGGCCACGGATCTCTCATTGGCTGTCCAACTATCAATAAGCAAAGTTTACAGGAAAAAGGTTTTGGCGCCGCTGAAATCGAAAAGATTGAGCAGCAGTTGGATACAGTGTTCGACATTTCGTTTGCTTTCAACAAGTGGTCCCTAGGCGAAGATTTCTGCAAGACGCTAGGATTTACAGCCGAACAACTCGACGATCCGTCATTCGACATGTTAAAAGAGCTGGGTTATACAGCAAAAGAGATTGAAACGGCAAATGACTATGTGTGTGGTACCATGATGATTGAGGGCGCTCCTCACATCAAGGACGAACACTTGCCGGTGTTTGATTGCGCAAACAAATGTGGTCGTAAAGGGCAGCGCTATATCCACCACATGGCCCATGTTCGCATGATGGCGGCTGTGCAGCCATTTATTTCCGGTGCTATTTCAAAGACAGTGAATATGCCAGCAGATGCCGCAATTGAAGATGTTGCCGACGTGCACATGCAGTCGTGGAAATTCATGCTGAAGGCAATTGCATTGTACCGCGATGGTTCAAAACTTTCGCAGCCACTGAACAGCACAAATTCCGAATCGCTGGATGAGATAATGCTCGTTGGCGAAGGTGAGGATATCGACGAAACTGTTGGTCCGAAAGAGATTCAGAAGGAGATTGTCGAAAAAGTATATCACCGTGCGCAGCGTCGCCGCTTGCCGAAAAAGCGTCGCGGTATTGCTCGTGAAGCGCATGTTGGTGGACACAAAGTGTTTATCCGAACAGGTGAGTACGAAGACGGGTCTCCTGGTGAAATTTTTATCGATATGTACAAAGAGGGTGCGTCGTTCAAAGGCTTGATGAACTGCTTTGCTGTGATGGCTTCAAAAGCCTTGCAATACGGCATGCCTTTGGAGGAACTTGTTGATACATTTACGTTCACTCGTTTTGACCCTGCGGGCCCTGTTCAAGGTCATGAGTCAATTAAGTACGCTACGTCAATTCTCGACTATGTATTCCGTTCAATCGGTTATGACTACCTCGAGCGTACTGACTTTGTGCACGTGAAAGCTGTTGATGAATTGCCCGAGTCAGATGCTCAATCTAGTGAGTCCGGTTCGTCTCCCATCGCGCCTGACAATGCTGTAATGGAGGTGCAACAAGCACCAACAAGCAAGACTTCAAATTCAGGCGGTGAGTCGGTTCAAATGAGGGCAGCGAAAACTCAAGGTTACACCGGCGAACAGTGCACAAACTGTAATTCCATGCGAGTTAAACGCAATGGGAGTTGTACAGTGTGCGAAGATTGTGGCACAACTAGCGGCTGCTCTTAAGCCACCAGAAAATGTTCAGACAAAAACTCTGAAAAGAGGAAGCCACTTCTGCCTTGCGGAAGTGGCTTTTTTATTGTCCCGCTTTTTCGTATTTACACGATGTCGTGCGTGTCTGGGGTATTTGTTGAAAAATTACGAGGGGAGAGAGTATGCTTGTTGTTACAAGAATTATTGCTCTGTTAATGTTGATCAGCTCTATTGCTTTTGGAAACTCCGATGTTGTTGGTGCATATGTAGACTATTCCAGCGTGACCGGTGGTCCTGCGCTGATGGTGTTAGGTGCAGAACAAGCATCAGATGGATCGTGGTATGTTCACAGCAATGACAAAAGATTCTGGAAATGGGAAAACAACGAGTGGACTATGTTGGTAGACGACATAGGAATGGCGCAACGACCGCATCCCATTGGAGCCGTAGGACTTAGTAGTAACGACCGATTCACATACATTGGTGCAGAGCACGATGTTTTCACAACCGGCTCCAGTTTGGAACGTGCACCAATCAAAACACACACCTTTGCACATGGAGTGGTTCAGTCGCGCATGTTTCGCAATGGCGCAATCGCTATGTCAACAGCAGGTACGTTGACCAGATTAAACGCCAAAGGCGAAGAGGTTGCGCAACTCTATGCAACGCAGTCTGAACCTGTCTCATTTGCCGTGTCAGGCGATACCGTCGTTGTTTATGAATCTAGCGGCCATATCAGTGTACTGAATGCAACAACTGGCAATCTCTTGGTAGAAGGAACGCTGACTTCGGCAACGCTATCAAGCTCAAATGTTGGGTTTGCAAACAACAATATCTTTGTGTTGAGTGGCCAAAAAATAGACGTGTTCAGTCTGCCGAATTTCAATACTGTTGGTTCCATTCAGATTCCATTTGCTGCTTCGTCCCTAAGCCTTTCAGCATCAGGTTTTGTGGCTATCCGAGAAGATAGCAAGATCGCTACCTCCACGAATTCAGGAGTAACATGGTCAACAACTGAGTACAGCGAATGGAAACTCAACGGTGTTGTGGCTGGAGATAGTGAATTCTGTGTCTTTGGCGAAATGGGGGAAGTACACTTTTCTCGCGATGGAGTGACTTGGACAAATGACAAGCGACACATCAAAAACAAGATTTCGGACATTGTCCCTATAGATGGCTGGAATACGCTTTTGTTAACAACAGGAGCAGAAGTGTTCCAAATTGTCGATCGATCTAATGTTACCGTCCCAGGATGGTATTTCCAAGTATCGGAATTCGCTGACATCCTCGACGTTCTTGATACGCGAAGCAGATGGGACACGGAAGAGGTGCTCTTGAGACTCAGTGATACACTTCTTGCAGTTGTTGAAGCGGAAACAAATGGGGTCTTGACATACACCGTTCCCTCAGGCATTGATGCTGCTTGTCTGCAACGAAACGGCATTTTTGTTCTTAGTCAGGAAGCGGTCTACACGTACGAAAAAAACGGAGAATCTACTTTTCAGCAAATTCCCGAAGCAATCTTGCACGAAAAGTTACTTGGTATTGGCAGTACAAGCTTGTTGTCTGGTTACTATCTATTGACAGAATCTTCTCTTTGGTGGCTAGATGCCGATCAACAAGAAGGAAAAAGAATTACTCAGATTACCGACAACGTCATTGCATTTACACATAATGTCGATGCGCAATACGGTTTGTTGTTGAAGGATTCACTTGTACTTGGTTACCAAGGTCTCGAACATACCGAGAGTTGCGATTGTGAGGCACTTGGATTTGCAAACTATGGTGACTTCACGTTGATAGTTCCCACCCCAATTTGTAAAGACTGGGTTGTGGACGTAGTTCGCAATGAGCTAGTTCCATTGCCAATGTCGGCGGTTTCAGCTTCTCAGGGCGCTGTGAATGGTATCTCTACGTTTTTATCTGACTCAGCTACCATTGGACGAGTCTATTGGGATCTTACAACTCCTTCCGTGGATGAGGCAATAGAAGATTTGGGTGTGCGCATTTCGATTGAGAGTGTGGAAGACGGGATTGTTTCTTTTGCCGTAGAATCTGAACAAACACATAAGAAACTTACTTGGCAAATCACCGACTTGCAGGGAAAGACTCTATCCGTAGGCAATGTTTCTACTGCCAACGGCAAGGGAACTGTGCGTTGTAACAACCTCGCAAAGGGGATGTTTATCTTGACAGTTGTCGGGGATGGTGGTGGGCGCGGTATTTGTAAATTTTACTATGAGTAAGGGGGTAATATGTTGGTTAGAGCAATAGTTTTGTGTCTTTGGATCGCAACAGGTTCAATCGTGATTGCCGATCAAGACGCAGTATACCTTGACTACACAAGTGTAACTGGTGGCCCAGCGCTAGCTGTTCACGAAGCAATGCAAGGAGAAGATGGTTCATGGTATGTTCACGGCAACGATCGACGCATTTGGAAGTGGCAAAATGGTTCATGGGAGATGTTGATTGACCATCCAAATATGTTGTCGAGGCCTGAGATTGTTGGTCTGATTTCAGAAACAGAAGAAACAACATATTTTGTTGGCAACGGCAATGAGTTGTTTAGTGCCAAAAAAAATGGACAAGCACTGCCAGTTCCGAACGGCGTGTTGGAACAACAAGTGATCGATGTGTTCCCGTATTCGGGCGGCGCAGTGATTCTCTCGACTACTGGTGTATTGTCGAGAACGAATGAACGTGGACAAGATGCAGAACTGTTGCTTGCCTGTGAGTTTCAACCTGTGTATATGCAACGAAGTGGAGACGTAGTTCTCATAGTAGGGGGCAATTCCCAAGGAGTTTTGTTTGATCTTGCTAGCGAAACTGAGTTGTTCAGAGGCAATTTTCAACATAACAATAACCGGAACGTAGTGCTCGTAGGGCAGAGTGTTTATGTACTAAACAACAATGTTGTTGAAGTGCATAGCCCTCCTTTCTTTGACGTTGTTGAGACCATCGAGGTGCCTATTACAGGATCGACGGTAAGTGTAAACAACAGCGACTGGATCATAGTTGCTTCGGATCGAGAAATTGCCACATCTACCAATGCTGGCTTGAATTGGAACATTACTTCCTATGCTGACTGGGAAATCAAGGGATGTGTTGCCGGTGCCGATGAATTCTGCGTATATGGTGTTCTCGGTGAAGTGCACTTCTCAAAAAACGGTGTTGACTGGGAGAACAACTTTTTGAGGATAAAGAGAGAGGCAAGAGGCATTGTCGCAGGCCACTATCTTGACTATGTCTATACAGACTCAGAACTCTTTGAACTGAAAGAGCGAACTGAATTTGGACCTATAACGAAAGTTGCGGAGCTAGGAGTCAATACTATAAGGGCTGTTTCTGTACCTGAGAACGAAAGTCCTCATTTTGCCTTTGTGGCTGGAGACTCTACGGTGATTCTTGTAGGAGACAAGATTGTCAAACGCAAATTTGAATTTCCGGTATTTGCTATTGCAAGAGAAGGCTACTCGAATTCACGCTACTATGTTGTTTCTGATCAAAGTATTTATGAGTTCGAAGATTGGGATATGGTAAGAGAGATACCGCTTCCTGTTGGCGCAGTAGCAAACGAGCATTGTAGAATACAGACTGCCTACTGGGATGGCGCAATTGTAGTTCTGTTTGAACAGAGTCTATGGAAGTTGCCCAACAATCAAAGTGAATGGGAGTTGTTGTATCAGAGTTCTGTTCCATGGGACCACGTTAGCTTCGAAGCGAACGCCAAAAGTGTTCTTTTTGGCGATACAATTGTCTTTGAAGAATACCAGGATTGGTATAAGCTCGGAGGAAACGAGAACGTGCTGGGATTATCGGGTGTGTACTGGTGGGGACTCACAGATCCATGTAAATTCTCAGAAAGTAGCGCTCAAATTTATGGCCACTACTTCAAAGAACTTGACTACATGCCATTGAGAGTTGTTGGGCAGACGAACGGTATCCTTGAAGACGCTTCAACATTGTTGTGTGATTCTGCAACTGTTGGGCGAATAGTGTGGAATTTGCCGCCCCAGTCTGTTGAACCGCTTGAATCTCCCTCAACCCTCAAAGTCAGCTTAGACACAGAACCCGCGGCGAGTGTCACATTTACTATTGATTCCGAACAAACACTAGGTAGAGTGGCTTGGTCTCTCAATAATCTTAGTGGCCAAAAAGTAGCCACCGGTGAGACCAATGCTCAATCAAACACTGCACACATAACTATCAACCGCGGTTTCCCTCCCGGCCTGTATATCCTCGTTGTAGAAAGCGCAGGAGCAGGTGTCGGTACGTTCAAAGTATTGCTTGAATAGGAGGAAGAGATGGCAAGGTTCGTTGTAGTATGTTGCATCCTGTCTGCAATCGTTTGCGCAGATGCATCCGAGGTGGGAGACTCATATTTAGACTATCATAGTGTTATTGGTGGTCCTGCATTGACGGTCCACAATGCCCACCAACGTGACAATGGAAAATGGCTTGTGTATGGCGAAGATCGGCGACTCTGGTTGTGGAATGGCAAGTGGTGGGATGCACTAGCGTCTAGTCGTAGTCTGGAATCGCGTCCGAACATTGTTGGTGCAGTAAGAAACCCGGTTTCCAAAGATTGGTTGCTGTTTTCTCGTGATGGCAGAGTTGTTGTTGCTAGTAACTCTCCTGGACGAGATTTAGAGGTGAAAAGGACATTGCCTTTCGACCTACTAAGGGTTCGTGCATATGAAGGCAATTCTGTCTTGCTGTCGTCAGACGGCACCTTGCACACCGCTTCTTCTACAGGAAATGCTCTACGGGAATTGTTGAAAGTCGCATTTCAACCCGTTGAAATGTTGCTAAGTGGAAGCACGGTTGCTGTACTTGGGTCTAGTGGCGAATATAGTTTGTTTGACTTGAAGAGCGAAAGGACGCTCATACAGAGGGTGCTGCCCGTGGATGGTATTGCGCGCACTTCCGTGTCGTTGGTTGATAGTACACTGTTCGTGTTGCAAGATCAAGAGATCTTGGTGTTTGCACCACCATTTTACGAGACTCCTGTCGTTGTTTCTACACCCTTTGAAGCGCGAACAGTAAGTGTGTCTACAACTGGATCAATGGCCATAAGTGCAACCTCCGCTGTGGCAACTTCAACTGATGGTGGTGACTCGTGGATTGTGACGAACTTGAGTGATTGGGTTGTCAACGGCGCAACAGCTGGAACAAGCGAATTCTGTGTTTTCGGAGAGCTTGGCGAAGTGCGTTTCTCTGCTAATGGAGAAGTATGGAAGAACGACCTACTACACATGAAACGGGGAGTTCAGTATGTAATACATTCCGATGAACAGCGCACCTATGCAGTCTACAACAATGAGTTTTGGTGGTGGAGTATTTTCACCAAACCGCGACAAGCAGACATAAGCGAGTCAGTTACTTTTGACACTGTGTTTGACCTTGTGGCTTATTATGATGGTGACGCAATGTTCCGAAATTCAGACACTACCATTGTAGATGTCAACATCCGAGGTGAATCATATACAACATTTGCAGTTGGCGACACATGTTTGTCGTATTGCGTTCTTGACAAAGATGACTTGCTAGCGCTCACACCCAGCTCAATTCAAAAATGGGTTGAAGGTGAGCTTGAGGCGGAGTTTTCTCTTCCAGTCGATTGCGTGGTCGACTCAACCTCAACCATTGTAATGATAGAGTACAGTTACAAGTACAAGGTGTATGTATTCACAAACAACCAGCGATGGGAGACACAACACTTCGAAGAATCATTGCAACTTACCGCCACATACTCTGATACAATTGATGTTTTCCACAGGTCACATGAGAGCTTTGCTTATCAAGCCGGAGATTCAGTGTATGTTTTTGAGAGGTTACAACAGTTTAGCTTCAAAGGCGAAGCAATTGGTTGTGTGTCAACGTGGAACAACACACATGATGATTTAGGAATCTACACAGAAACAAAGTTCCGCAAAGAGAGGTTTGATGAAGTACAACTCACGATACCTGCGGTCCAATCTCCAGGAGTAAGCACTTTCCACATATCCAGGGCTAGAATTCCTTGTGACTCAGGGACTTTGGCTGTGATTTATATGGAGGGGCCTCCGCTTTCCGTGCCGGAGAAGACGCAACAGACAACAATGACTATCAAGCAAGTTGACGCACACGGAGACAAGTTGGTGTTTGAAGTATCAGATCAAGTTGAAATGTCCTACTTGTCTTGGCAACTTGTCGATCTCACTGGAAAAGTGCTCGGTTCTAACCTCATGCAGAACGTTGGGGTGCACGCAAATGTTCTGGTTGGAGGCGTGCAACAGTCAGGTTTGTATCTGTTTTCTGTTACAAATGCAAGAGGAGAAACAGCAGTTTTCAAATTTCTTGTCGAATAATGTTGCCACCTTTTTTGAAAGGACGTGTTACTTCTTAATGTAGCGATAACTCCTTAGTATGGTGGTTAGTACAGGTCGACTCCGATGTGGTGGTTCACATCGGAGTCTTTTTTTGCCTGCTATTTATTTCATGTTCGGAGCGATCATGTCTTCCGGTCGAACTAGCTCGTCAAACTGCTCAGCTGAAAGCAGTTCCAATGCAATGGCTGCTTCTTTCAAAGTAGAATCGGTACTGTATGCATGCTTAGCAATTTTCGCTGCATTGTCATAACCAATGTGTGCATTCAGGGCTGTAACCAACATCAACGTGTTCTCCTTGTAGAAGTCCAACCGCTTGATATTTGCTTCGATTCCCATAGCGCAGTGTTCGTTGAAATTCACACATGCATCTGCGAGAATGCGAGTGCTCTGCAAGAAGTTGTAGATCATCACAGGCTTGTACACATTTAACTCAAAGTTGCCTTGTGAGCCAGCGACATTGATCGCAGCGTCGTTGCCCATCACTTGTGTCGCCACCATTGTCATGGCTTCACTCTGTGTTGGATTTACTTTGCCAGGCATGATTGAACTACCTGGCTCATTCGCAGGAATGGTGATTTCAGAAAAGCCACAACGCGGACCAGAGCTCATCCAGCGGATGTCATTGGCAATTTTCATCAAAGAACCAGCAAGTGTTTTGAGAGCACCGTGCGCAAATACAATTGCGTCATGAGCTGCTAGTGCTTCGAATTTGTTAGGAGCTGACACGAACGAGAGTCCGGTGAGTTCAGCAATTTTAGCAGCTGCTTTTTCTGCAAAGTCCGGATGTGTATTGAGTCCGGTTCCTACCGCTGTACCTCCCAGCGCCAAGGCCAACAAACCTGGCATTACTACATCAATGCGCTCGAGAGCATTGTCGAGTTGCTGCACATACCCAGAAAACTCCTGCCCAAGCGTAATAGGTGTGGCGTCCATCAAATGAGTTCTTCCGCTCTTGATGAGCTTGTCAAACTCTGCCGCTTTTTGCGCCAACGTCGCACGCAATCCCTGTACCGCTGGGATCAATCTGTGTTGCAAATCCAAAGCCGCTGCAATGTGCATGGCTGTTGGAAATGTATCGTTGGAGCTCTGCGCCTTGTTTACGTCGTCGTTCGGGTGAATCGGCGACTTTGAACCCACTACGCCACCTGCAATTTGAATGGCGCGGTTTGCAATTACTTCATTGCAATTCATATTGCTTTGCGTGCCAGAGCCTGTCTGCCACACAAACAGAGGAAAGTGGGAGTCTAACTCGCCAGCAATCACTTCGTCGGCCGCTTGTACTATCAAATCTCTTTTCTCAGATGGCAGCAATCCAAGGTCGGCGTTGACCATTGCTGCGGCTTTCTTCAGAAAACCAAAGGCGCGAATGACCTCGATCGGCATTTTTTCAATTCCGATGGAAAAATGAACCAGCGAGCGCGCAGTTTGGGCTCCGTAAAGTTTGTCTGCAGGAACTTCAATAGCCCCCATGGAGTCATGTTCTGTA
>JAUHYX010000337.1 GCA_030426285.1 bacterium | reverse complement strand
AGAACGAGAGTTTACCGTCCTTGTCTAGCCGCGCACGAACTTTCTGAGGGATGCTGCCTGCAGGCGCTGCAAAGGGCTTTTCAGAATACCCGGCAAAGGGCTTGCCGTCCTTGTCGATGCCCTCGAGGGTGCGCTCTTTTATGCGTGCAACAACACGAATACCCACCCTTCTCTTGATGATCTCTGCAATTTCTATGGCGTTTGACATGGTGGTTTCCTTGGGCAAAAACACCCGGAAAACTTTTCGGGTAAATTATTGTGTAACTCTTTACGCTGTTTGAATTTACAGATTATTTTACCCGAAAAGTTTTTGCGCTATTGTGGGGCAAATCCGCTAAAATTGGGTGCGTTCTTGGCTCTTTTCCAGATGCTATCTTCGTCTGCATCAGCAGGTCGAAGCCCTGTCAAGCGAGTCACTTCTGAGATTGGAATGTCTACTATCTGTGAAATCAAATCGATAGTTCGAGCCATGCTTTCTGGGTCAAGTGACCGCTGCACGCTCCACCCAAACTCCCAAGGTACTTGCCCAGATACGCTCCCATTGCGTTGCCAATCCGCAGGTAAGAGCTGGTCGTTGAGTACGCCCGCTAATCCTTTACGTCCCCAGTAGGCAATATCTTCTTCTGCTCTCTCCTGCACTGTCGGTGCGTTGCGCTTTCTGTCGGAGGCAAGCGAACTTGTTCCAGTGATCGCAATTTCAATGGCATCAATGATCGATTCTTGATACAAGCCAATTGAAGAGCCACCACCTGGATCAGTGATCTTGTGAAACATGAAGTTTACCTTCTCACTTGTAAAGGCTGCTTGATGCGTGATTGCGTCTTCTAGTGCTTGCTTGCCTGCGTGTATAGAATCAGGTTGCGCTCCATCTTCGTACTTGCCCTGCAATATCCCTTTGAGCAGCTGAATAAATCTATGCCACTCTTTGTCAGACTCATACAACCTGAATTCGTGGAAGAGAATTGTTCGCAACACACCGCCATACTCATCGGTCTCATAGGTGTTCGAGATATGTGTAATGTTTTGAGAGTCTTCAAGTTGCGCTCGAGTGAATTTATTGTTCTCTGCTGATGAGAGTACTGCGATATTCCTATGGAAGTCTTGGTTGTACTCAAGCTCGTAAGGCTTATATGTCTTGGTGATGCTCGGGACTGACCCTGTCGCCGTACTAGAAGAGTCCCACTCAAGTCTACATGCAGCTACACCGAACATGTGCGATTCTATGTAGAGGTCGAACAGTCTCTCAATAACGGGCTTGAGCCTGCGCTTAGCTTCTGCTGCACGTTCCTCATCGCCTTTGTCATAGGCGGTGATATCCCATTGCACGCCAGCGATTAAAGACTTGCGACGCAAGATGTGTCGTGAGAGTCTTGGGTCTACTTTTTTGAGTCGCATGAGCACTGACATAAGCGGGCGCACGTCCCTTTTCTCTGGGTCTTCTAACTCTGCCTGCATGAGCACCTTGATAAGCTCTTCATTGCTAGGAAGTTGTTTCTTTAGTAGTGGTGGGTACACGTATGACATGGTTGTGATCCTGTTTGCAAAAGGTCTAACAAGGTTAATAGTCAAATGGATTGTCAAATGAATGCACGCTGTAATCCTCGGCCCTAAATAGCCCCGCGTTTCGCGGGTACGCCCCAGACTCGAACCCAAGTGTTAGGCAACAGATAAGAAAATCAGGTGCATCATCACGCTTGCCGGCCTTCTTGCCTGCGAACCCATGGAAGGAATCTAAGAATGCCCGGCCTGTTTCGGTCTGTGCAAATCCTTTAGGGAACTTGAGCCGGCCATTGTGGTAGATCGTTTGTGCTACTGTGATGTGGTGGTCTGTTGTATACCGGCAAAACTCTACGGGCGGATACGGCCTGTTCTTCTCACGAGTCCAGCCCTTGATGAAGTTAGTCCAGATCGATTCTTGCGCAACATTACCGTCCATCCCAAGCCTACGTATGCGGTGGTCGTACACCTCAAGGAAGTCGCTGAGTAACTTGTTTGGGTCTGAGTAGGATTCACAATGTGGCTTATACACATAATATGTTTGTGTTGAAGCTGAGAATAATACAGCGCCAA
>JAUHYX010000336.1 GCA_030426285.1 bacterium | reverse complement strand
TATTTCGCATATGCCGTTTTCATTCCTACTGCACTCGCACCAACAACGTCGCGATCCAACCAATCTCCAACCATCAAGGCTTCGCTGGCAGAGACGTTTAATTGCTCTAGCACAGTAGTGAAGGGTTTGGGACTAGGTTTGCGTTCACCAGTATCGTCGAATGTCACCACGGTATCAAACCAGTGGTGCAAGCCAACATGACACAGTCGCAACCAAGCTTCTCGTGCTGGAGCATCTGTGAGCAACGCGAGTTTTGTACCATTCTTGACAAGAGTAGTGAGCGTTGCTGTCACATGCGGATACGGCTTCAAAGCTGCTTCGCGCGCGCGACGATATGCAATGATCCCGGCTGAGAGAATTTTGTAGTCAACACGACCAAGCACAGTGCTCAGCAATTGGTCAAACACCTTTTGATATTCAATTCCCTGCTCATCGTAGATGTTTTGAATATGCTGGTGTACCTGCTCGTACCTGATATCTATGCCGGCATCGATCATCGCAACAACTGCGGCGTCGACAGCTTGACGTTTCATTGCTCTAAAATCTACAAGAGTGTTGTCTAAGTCAAAGACAACTGCTCTCACTTTAAGGCCTCCGGATTGTGCAGATGCAAGTCCATCTGATTAAATGGAATTGAGTAGCCGTTTTCTTCTAAGGCAATCTTGAATTCTTCTTGTAACTCAAAAAACACTTTCCAATAGTCCGCCGTCTTTGTCCACACACGTACAGAAAAATCAACACTGCTAGCGCCGAGAGACTTAACAGGAAAAGCCGGAGCTGGATCGTTCAGAACAAGGGGATGTTTTGCGACAATACTCTCAAGTAGTGCACGTGCACCTTTGATATCGTCATCGTATCCAATGCCAATTGCAATATCAACGCGGCGAGTTTCCATACGGCTGTAATTGATGATCGTGTCGGTAGACACCGGGCCGTTTGGCATGATAACCACTTTGTTGTCTGGTGTCAGCAATTCTGTTGCAAAGAGTTCGATAGATTTCACTGTGCCAATGATGCCAGATATTTCAATAACATCGCCAACTCTAAAAGGTTTGAGTAACAAAACAAGCACGCCACCGGCAAAATTGCCAAGCGAGTCTTTGAGAGCCATACCAACAGCCAAACCCACTGCACCCATGATGGCGATAAACGATGTTGTATCTACGCCAAATGCGCCAGCTGCGGCCAAAAGCACGCCAACTTTGAGCAGTGCATCTACGAGATTTACGACAAAGGTGACAACGGATGAATCCCATTTGCTCTTGTTCCCTATGGCCGTAAACAAACGTTTTGCCCACTTGACCACAATCCATCCAATAACGAGGATAGCGAGAGCTTCAATCAATTGTGGTAACAATCCTTCAGCCATTTCAATGGCGCTGTCAATCAGTGATTTTTCCATGGATTCCTCGAAATGTTGGTTGTTGTGTTTTTCCGCATTTATATACCTGCCTAGTGTCAGGCTGTGAACAGAATATCTTTCCTATCGGCGAACAGTTCGTCTAAACGCTTTCGCAATTCGCGATGTTCATCGTTGCGTAGGCCCGGGTCTTGTGTTATCAACTGCTGGGCGGCTCTACGAGCATCGGCAATAATATCAACGTCTTTCACCAAATCTACAAATACAAACTCTGGCAGACCTGATTGCCGGGTGCCCAAAAAATCGCCAGGACCGCGCAACTTTAGGTCAACATCTGCAATGTGAAAGCCATCGGTGCTCTCTTCCATTGTCTGTAGCCGAATCGCTGCTGGCACGCCTTTCTCTTGTGCTTTTCTCGAGCGCACAATGTACTTAAAACTGTCCTTGGTTGCCAACAAACAATACGACTTGTGTGCCCCGCGGCCAACTCTTCCCCTCAGTTGGTGGAGTTGCGATAGACCAAATCGCTCAGCATTGTTGATGAGCATAATTGTGGCATTGGGAACGTCTACTCCAACTTCAACCACTGTTCTTGCTACTAACACTTGATACTCATGCTGCTTAAAGGCCTGCATTTGCTGTTCCTTTTCCTGCCACGTCATTTGTCCGTGCAACAAACCGATGCGACATTCTGGAAACACCTCTTTGCTCAGGTATT
>JAUHYX010000126.1 GCA_030426285.1 bacterium | reverse complement strand
CTAACAGTGTCTCCACCAACTTGCCTTCTACATCAAAAATCTTCACCCCAAGAATAACACGGTCATCTAAGTAAAATGAAAGTTCAGTGCTACTAGAGAAGGGGTTGGGTTTTGCTGAAGAACGGACGATAACAGCACTGGCAACGATTGCGTCGTCCCAAGCGAGAAGAGAGTCTTTGCCTGAATACTCTTCGTACGACAACCTGTACACGTACTCTTCTCCGCGAAAAAGGTTGTTGTTGTCAACGAATTCGTACTCATGTGGTTCAGATGTGGTGCCATGCGCCGCGGGAAAGTTCGGATCGTAGTATGCACTCTCCGGGTCATAACTAACAAGTGTGTCAAAGAGCACGTTAGTATTGTCGCCCGGCTCATCGCCAAAGGGTCGTATGCCGCGCTCAACCACAAACCCGCGATTGTTGAGCTCGCTTTCCGTTTCCCATTCCAATAGTATTTGCAAGTCCCCCATGTAAGAGGCTACAAATTCTATGAACTCCATGTCTGGTCGGTCAATGTCAATGGTGGAAACCGTCGGCATTGAGAGGTTGTCCTGCGCTCTACTCCACGGGTTGTTTTCCTCGGGAGACTTAAATGCATGTGCTTGGTACTTCTCAAGTGGGTACACGAGGTCTAACTCAACTGGAATGCTAACAGACCCTGTGGATCGAATGACAAAGCGACCGAGATTAATGCTGTCGCCAGGTGGAATTTCAATGCAATCGAAGTATTCATCAGGTCCGA
Organism: bacterium; assembly: GCA_030426285.1. Lineage (GTDB taxonomy): Bacteria > Bacteroidota > Ignavibacteria > Kapaibacteriales > UBA7675 > JAUHYX01. The sequence continues at coordinate 9,463 of JAUHYX010000126.1, read as the reverse complement.
GCACACCAATACTCAATCGGCCGGGAAATGTTCGGTGCACAAATGAATACAGTTGCTGAGTTGGTTCGAGTAGCGGATGCCCAGAATCTGGGATTCTGTCAACACTACATTCTTCAATTGGGATTGATGGGATGTTGTACTGCACAGTAATATTTGCCCAGCGATCCCACACGCTCTCAGAGATATTGTGAATCCAAACATTGAATTGCACTTCTTGTTCAGAGAGCCATTCATAGTTGCTCACATGTACGCGAGCAAGTGTATCAATTTCGTTTGTTTGCGCCTTGGCAGTCGTGGTATGTCCACAAAGAATCACACAAAAGAGGACAAGAATTACCAAGGCTTGCGGTATGCGAGCTGAGACTTTCATCAATCCGGCACAGCTGTTTGACGTTCGCGATTATTCCATGTGACATTGGCGTCGCGAGTAGTGACAATTCCGTTCAAGTCTGCGTCAGCCTGACGGTATCCTTCTGCGTCGTGTTGTATCCACGCAGATTCAGCCCCGGCATCGTAATCGCGCCTGTCTCCTGCCAAATTAATCGTTCCGTCTTGTACAATATCACCAGCGAACATAGCAAAGTATTGACGTCCAGATTCGCTAACTGCAACAAGGCGTCCTCCCGAAGACCCCGCCAACAATGTGGCAGACTGCGTAAAGTCAATCTCGTCGCCATTGGTTGGTACAACGTCAGCTGGGTCAGCAGTCATGACTGCTAAGTGGTTGCGATGATGCACAACGATATAATAAGAGCCAGAGTCAACTGTGAGGCGGCTGTATCCGTCGCGGTAATTAACAATAGAGCCATCGGTGCGTAAAAGTCCGGTGCGATACACCGACTCGCCACCGCTCATCAAGGTGCGAAACTCAACAACAACCCAGTCAATAATTCCGGTGTCCTTTGAAATATCTCCTAAGACAATAGAGGCTCTTGCTGGATCTAAATTGTAAGGGTAGATATCTGGAGGCGTGGATGGAATCAAGTCTTCCTGCCACAAATCGTCTTGCATGGCACCGTTTCTAAACGGTCCTTCCAAAAGAACTCTGGCTAATAACACGCCTGCCGGTGTAGGTGAGTCGCCCAACCCTAGAGCATAGAATCCACCATTGAAAAAGTCGGTGAGATTGCTTGTGCGAGTTTCTGCCCACTTACCTTGTGTTGTGACATCGGCTCCTGCGCCAACGATAGTCCATTGTTGACCCTGATCTGGGTCGTTCAACCATTGCTCAAGCACAACAGAATCTGCGTTGAGTCCATTGCGTTCATCTTCGTCGGCTAGCTTAAAGCCCAAACCTACAGTTGCGTCGAAACCATCAACCACCGAGTCTCCTTGTGAGTTTTCTGCTGTGATCTGCAGTGTTCTGCGCACCTTTTCGGTTGCTGGTGCTGCCAGTGGCAACGGCACGGTGTCCGGTAAAACGCGGTATGTAACAACGGCTATATCTCCCAATGCGGCTGTGTTCTCAAACTCAGCATACGTATATGGGTTGTTGAACACATTGCGTTCACCTGAGCCAGTTACGAGACTAGTTCTGCGAACGCTTCCGCGCACTTCGGTGTCCTCGCCAACAAACTCGGGATTATTGAGCGATGAATGTGTCAGTACAAAACGAGATGCGCCTGGATCGGTATTGATCGTTCCGCGCAAATGAAGTGTGTCGTTCACAGTAACATCTTTAGCAAGGGTGAGTCCACCCGGAGTCTCAACGCGCAAGTTCTTCAAAATGGTAGGATCAGTCGGGATTTCTTCTCCCGCCACTATGTTGGATGAGCCGATATAAGTTACGGACACATCATTGCCAAAAGCAGGAGCGTAGGCGAGTGACGAGCGGTCGGACCTGATGATCAGTGCGCCATTGTCACCCATTGAGAAATTGTTGGAAGCAGAGTTGCGAAACTCACCTTCGAACAATTCCAGTGTTGAATGCACCACAAATCCGCCCGTATCTACAACATCAGCACCTGAAGCATTGGAGAGCTGAAGGACTTTGAATGTACCGTCCCCAGATACATTCTGAGCGCTGTTGCCACTAAGTACGAGACGCCCAAACCGAAAACTACGGTTCACCATACCACGGTGTACAACGGTTCCTTCCGTGCGCACCACTTGGCTTTCGGGAATCTGTATATCAACATTGCCTGTTTCGGTTTCAAACAATTCGCGAGCAACAACATCTTCGTCCGTGTTGCGAAACTGCTTTTCACCGCGGCCGCGAAACACGACATCCTTATACACCATTGGTTCGAAATACTGTATCTGCGTGGTGTTGTCACCCGAGTACTCTACCCGACCATTAATCGTGTCTTGTTCAATTATGCTTACCCCCTCAACGTCTAGTGTTCCTTCGTTTTCAATTGTACCACTGTTTTCGCTGCGTACAGACTTGGTTTTGATTTTGCCCAAGTTATTGATCACCCCGCCCTGATTGTCAAGGTTTTGTGCTGGAGCGATGAGGCAGACAGTGCACAAGAGAACGATATGTGTGATGAGGATTCGCATAAAAAAGGGGCGGACGAACGAGTCATCCGCCCCATGAGTTGCGTTGTTAACTCAATGTCGGATTAGTCACCAACGATGATTTGACCACCGTTAGAAACAAAACCACCATCGATATTGAATGTGTTAGCTTGGAACTGGCCGCGAATTGTTGCGCCGTTGTTCAAGTACACACCAAAGTTGCGGAAGCCAGGGTAGTGAACCGCATCGCCTACAGTAGTAGTCAAGTTGGTTTCGTTTGCAACAAAAGCCGAACCGACGTTAGAACCTTCGATAGTGATAGTACCACCAGCGATCATATTCCAAACTTGGTTTTGGTTCTGTTCATCAGCTGCACCGCCAACAACATAACCGAACATCAAACCACCACCGTCTTCAACAACAATTGTTGTGGCGAGACCTTCGTCGCGCAATGGGTTTGTACCATCTGCAACACCTTCAAGTATCTGACCATTCGCTGTACTACCGTCAACAGCAGTACGGCGGTATCCTGTGTGAACAGTGTATCCGTTTGGAATCAATACGTCATCAAATTCATAAGGTTCGCGACCTTCATCCCATGTGTTTGGGTTAGACCAGCGACCGTCGTTAACCGCGATAACCTGCGTTGGACCACCGCGAAGAACAAGGTCGTTCGTTGCGTAGAACTGTCCGTTCAAGTTCGCAGCATTTGGCAACTGAACAGTAGCGGCTGTTATTCCGGCCAATTCAACATAACCGAAGTTTGCGCCACCAGAAGCCAAACGAGTTGGTGCCTGACCTGTCGCAACTTTTTGCTCTTCAGCTGGGCTGTTCTCGAAGAAACGCAAGTTTCCTTCGTTCACTGTTGCTAACCACGGCCCTTGATCTGTTTCATCCTGGCGATAAGCAGCACGGATTGTTGCAGTCCAGTTGTTGTCATCGAAATCAAGCGTAATCTTTCTGTTTACGTCTGTTTCGTCGTCGTACAAGTTAGGAGCTGTGTTTCTTGTGATAGCTGCTTCGAAGTAACCATTGTATGTACCAGCTGTGAAATCAACAACTGTTTGGTTGTTGTTCATTGTGTACGTGTTTTGTCCAACTGCTACAGTACGGCGCAAGGCACCACCAACTTCAGAGAGGCCATTGTAGCCAGCAGATGCAGTTGCTGTTGTCATGTGCAAGGTACTAGCACCCATTTCCAAGTAGTGCTCGGCGTTCAAACCGACATACAAGTTACCGCCCATGTATACATCACCGCTAGCAGTCTTATCGCCTGCATTACCAGTGTGAACGTTACCATAAGGGTGTGTTGAAACCGAAGCTACAACTGTTTGAGCACCACCGAGGTAGCGAACAGTTGAGGAGATATCGAAGAACTGGTTTGTGAGGCCAGCAAAGTTGTTTGCGTAGTCACCAATAAAATCAATACCAGTGTTTGCTTCCATGTTGAGGGTTGCGTTAACGTCATTGGCAAGAGTCAGAGTTCCCGAAGAAACCACCTGACTTGTAGATGCGCCGTCTTGAATCAAGATATCACCAAGGGTAACAGTCACAGGAGCATCCCATGTGTTGGCTCCGCCAGTTGCTGGGATGATCAATTGTCCGTATTCGTTTACATCAACAGTACCACCAAAGTAGCCAATTCCAGTACCCAAAGTGAGTACACCTTGTCCAAGGGCAACATTATCACCATCTAGTACCAATGGCGAAGCTGCATTTTGGTTGTAGTTGACACCAACAGTCATGTCACCCTGGTTCAAGAAACCACCGGTGTTTGAAGCTGCCAATGTGAGGTTACCTGCTACAGAAGCTGTTGAAGATTCCAACAATACTTTTTGTCCTGCGCGCTGGAAAGCGAGATTGTTGTATTCACCGGCACCAGTTCCTGAGTTTTCAGGCCAAACATTCTGTGACTGTAGACCATCATAGTAGAATGTTCCTGCATAGACACGGTTGCCACCTGTGGCCATATAGGTTCTGTCTGTATACACTTGGTCAGGAATGTCTTTCGCATCAGTGTCTTCCATTGTCAGAGACTGATAATAACGCGCTTGTACATTTTGCGTAGCGCCATTTGAACCGGAGTAAATTGTACGCCAGTACACACGGTCAACAACACTTTGGCCTTGACCATTGGCTGCATTACCAGTTTCATCGGCATACAAGTTGTCTGTACCTTCAAAAATTACATCTCCTGTTCCAGAGAATGTCACACCCGCGCCAGTAGACTGAGCATTGAATTGCCCGTTATTGTCTCTGAACGTAAAGGCACCCAGGTTATTCACGTTACCCGTGGTAACGGTCATATTCTGAGCAAGCAAGCTGCCAGAAGTCGCTCCAATTAACAACCCTGCAGCAATCGCAAGGCGTTTTGGGAAAAGGTCCCGTAGTTTCATAACTGTTCCTCTCAGTAGAGTATTAGTAATTCATCAAAATGTATTCTGTGTTCTTCGATCAATATCGATGAAGCACAGGGCAGCTCAACTGATACCTTCATAGAGTGTGCCAAATTGTGTTGAGGCCTTTCAGCACTTTACCCTACAAACATAGCTGAGGACAACCCCTGCTTTCAATCCGTAGAATCACGTAAAATGTGTGCTTCCACGGCAGCGGATGATGCCTGGTCTCGCGGTGAGACCCCCTATGTACTTCTCTATTGTCAACATATATCTACAATTGCAGCGATTGGGAGTAGATGTAGATAGTTGATGAGACTACTCCACAATGCTATTTACAATTTCACGAAGCGCAAAACCGGTGTTTTTCAGCCAGCAGCAGAATTATCACCACCAATCATTACGCTTTTGTAATACTACCTGCCCTGCAAGAGCACTATGGGAGATTGATAAGCGCGAACTTCACCAATCCTGCCATGTTCTTTACATGCAGTTTTGTCATCAAATTTTTTCTATGCGTCTCAACCGTTCGCGGAGATATAAACAACTTGTCCGCGATTTCTCTGCTTGTGAGTCCCTCCGCAATCAACGTCAAAACCTCCTGCTCGCGAGCCGACAAATACACATTGCTCATGGCATATGTTGTCATGTCACTCACATATGGGATACTGTCCGGTCGCGACATCAGTTCAAGTATGGTTGAGCTGAAGACTCTGTCTCCGCGCACGACAGCGCTAATGGCTTCACACAATTCTTGTGGTCCAACTTCTTTAGACAAATACCCATTCGCACCTGCGTTCATGGCTTTTGTTAAGTGTAGCTTGTCTTCTAAGCTTGTTAACATCACGATGCGTATGTCTCGATTGAATTCTCGAACCTCGTACAACACTTCAATGCCGGTTTTTTCAGGCATGAGTATGTCAACCAACAACAAGTCGGGAGCTAGTTCGCGAACGAGCTCAACTGCTTGTTTGCCGTCGGGAGCTTCACCAACGACAGTTACGTTCGGACATGACCCCATCATGGCGCGAAGACCCAATCGCGTGACCTGATGGTCGTCGGCAAACACAACTTGTATTTCGTCTGTAGATCGTGCCATGACTTAATTACCTATGATTACATGCCCTTCGTTGTTCAATGTTGAAGCGTCGAGATTCACGTTGCCATGTACGTGCAGTGCATCAACACCGGCGGCATTGTAGAGTTCAGCATTATCAAAAATGGAGCAGTCTCCACGGATAATCACTGGCACCAATACTTGCTTTATTCCAGGATTTCGCACGATAACATTGCCGTATCCAAGACCTGCATTTGGAGCGATCGCGATGGTTTGAGCACCGCCGTAAAACTCTACGGTACTGGCAGCACCTATGAAATATCCAGCATATCCAGCAGTTGCGTTGTCCATATTGTTCGTGCCACCGATCTTCAACCAAGCACCATCTTGCAGCGCAAACTGACCAGCACCCGTTCCCGAGTTGGCAGTATATGTCACCATATCCAGCGTGCCTCGCGTAATGGTGAGATTGTTGTTAACAGTCACGTCAAACAACATAGAAACGATATTGTTGTTGCGATTAATTCCAGTATTGCTGACTGTGAGCGATGCTACGGTTTGAGGCAGACCTGTTCCCGTCACCTGATTCGTAGTACCGTTGTACGTGTAGTTTCCTTCGGTGCTGAAAATGCGATACGTAGTTGTAATATTTCCCGCAGATGTAGGCGCTAATTCTATGCCGCGGTCTGAGCCGATTTGAATGGTTGACATCGTAGACATATTGAACACTTGGCCAGACACGGTAAAGTACTGCGTGTTCAATGTACCAGTGTTAACATCACCGGTTCCGAGTGCAACACCTTGTACCGCAACGTCTTGATCCAATGATATCACATGGTCATTGAGTCCAAAGCTACCACCACCAATGACGACGGAATCCTGCGCGTCATCTGGCCACAAACCAGCTCCGGCAATTGGCCCAATGTGCGACCTGTCAAATGTCCAAGAGTTTGGATCTGTCCAATCTCCAGTCTGCCTGCTATAGAACAGCCTTCTAAATGCTTCAAAATTGGCAACCAACCAGTCCCCTTCAAAGTCTGCTGCTGCCAAAGCCATTTGCGTTTGGAACAGATTCGACGCCTGTGTGATTGTGCCATTGATCGTCAGCCAATTGCCACCGGCCGCTTCTTCGATTGGACGGTATCTTCCTATGGAGCCAAAGTCTGCTTCATTGCCTGTTATTTGCCCTGCTCCTTCGAGGTAGTCGAATTGCCACTGTCCCGCGATGGTTGTGGTGACGTCATCTATGGACCAGTATCTGTTAGTGAAATCCGTTGCTGATCCGGATAGTCGCAAGTGCGCTCCACTAGCACCTTGTCCCGGCGATACGCGCACACCTACAGTTCCATCAGCCCCGGCGGCTCCGGCGGTAAATGTCGCTGGCGTGTATTGATCACCGCCATTATCGAACGAGCCGATAGGATACGTGTATACTCCTGAAGATGTCAGAGTTCGGATCAAGCGTCCCGATTCTACCGACGTACGAACATAGCGGTGTACGCCAGTTGAGGTTCCATCTTCTACCGAGGTTGTAGCAGAATTCAGAACTGTGGCATTGGCTGAAGTCCCAAGCGCTAGAATCTGATCATTTGGATTTGTTGCTTCACGCAGGTCGAGGAGATTACAAATAAAGATATCCATCTGCGACTCAACGACGCCACCTCCGCCTTGCCGGTCCATAGACAGCTCCCAGAAGGAGGTCGTTCCCCCACCGGAAATAATCTGATCATTTGTGTTGCCTTGGAACAGAAAGTCTGCTGATATCGATGCCGATCCAGTTCGCGTTTGGCAAGAGTTAAATGTTCCTTCATTGGTCAGATTGCCAGTTATGCGCAAATCTGAATCTGGTGTCAACGGGTGAACTGAGGCATCTGCTGCTCCCACGGCAATATTGTGCAGTGAACCAAACTCCATCGAATAGTCGAACACTTGGCCAGCATTGGAGAATCCATCACCAAACTGCACGGTTCCTGCTGTGACACTAACTGTAGCCGTTGAAATTGAGAAGTCTGCAGGTCGAGTAGGCGCTTACGAAGAGTTCGCATTTCTCAGAACAAGCAAGCCACCTGACATTGTAAATTCACTTGCAGGGGTACTCAGATCAAATGTCGGCAACGTAGCATTGTCGTGTCCCACTGTTCCAACAATTACTGTTCCACCAGACTGATCATATTGCAAGGCTCTGTTGCTGGTGGCAATTTCGCGCGAAATCCGTCCAGCAATATTCACCGTGCCAGATTGCATCGTAAACCTACTGTCAGATCCTACGCCGTATTGCAATGAATTGCCAGAGACTGAACCAATGGTGACTTCGCCTATTGTATTCACCAACAATTCACCACCATCGAGTATCATTGAGGCACCAAACACGCCATTTTGGCCTGTCAATAACTCACCGTCTCCAGTAACATGAATGCTTCCATTCGTGGTTATCGACTGATTAAATGATGTACTTACACCGCCGTCAAACACAAGTTGTCCAGAGTTCTGTTCCCACGTACCATTGGTAAATACCATGGCATTGCCAGTTGTAACATTTGAGATGTTGATATCTCTTTGAACCACTACCAATGAAGTAGGATCACCCTTATCCAACACAACTCCGTAGAGCTGCACTGTTCCGCCACCAGAAATCGTCTGCGTGGCAGTCGAGGTAAAAGCGGTCGTAGCTGCGTAATTGTCACTATTTGCTTGTGGCCTCATGAGCCAGTCACCGCCATTCAACACGACATTTCCATTGAGAGACAATTGGTGTGATAAATCTGTTGCTCCAGAAGTTGATACGGCAAAGGTGCCATCTGCTTCGATACGAACATCACCATCTACACTCAATTGATGTGCGGCAGGCGCACCAACAGCATCCTCATTGTCAAACAATAGTGTTCCTGTATTGATCTGTAGGTTTTCTTGTATCGTCACACCATCGCGATTGATATTGACTTCTCTACTGTCGATATCATTATTGAGTGTAACGTCACCTACAAACAGTGGGAATCCTCCACCGAATACTTGATCTTGAGCTCCACTGAATTCGAAGTCCGTCAAACCAGCCCAAGAACGCCAGGCATCGGTGAACCTAAAAATTCCAGATCCGTTTCCAGCTTCAATTCCTTCTGCAGTTTCAATATCAATGAGTGCATCGTTCTCGGTTGTAAGAGCAGACACTCCCAATCTCGATTCAGAAACAAATGTGGCACTTGAAACAACAAGAGTACCGGTTGAAGAAACTTCCAGATATGCTATTTCCGGCAATGTATTTAGTGTAACTACATCGTTACCACCAATAATGACACTATCGCGATATTCGTACTCTCCGCCAGCAACATTCCAGTCTGGATTCGGAAACTCTCCTGCGGGCACCTGAGCGCCATTGTGATCGATAAACGACCATGTTGTACTCTCGTTCCACAGTCCAGATTGACGCGAATAGAATATTCTTTGTGCCTTCTCACCTATATAGAAATCACCCATTCCCGGCCACTCATTTTCTGTTGGTGCCAGCTGAGCCCAGGCAGCGGATGTACTCCACGTAAGGTCTCGCTTGTCATTC
>JAUHYX010000125.1 GCA_030426285.1 bacterium | reverse complement strand
TGTCAAGAAGGCCGGCAAAGTCTCAGAAATGAGCAAGTTGCTCAAACAAGACACTGCCAAAACCAATGGCATCGGAATTGGGCACACCCGTTGGGCAACACATGGAGCGCCTACAGATGTAAACGCGCATCCACATACCGACGAGCAAGAAGAAATCGCCCTGGTTCACAATGGTATTATTGAAAATTATGCCGTGATCAAGAAAAAGCTCGAACGCGATGGCTTTACATTTAAATCCGAAACCGATACTGAAGTCCTGACCGTTTTTATCCGTTCGTTGTACGACGAACTCGGCGATTTAACAGAAGCAGTTCGCGTGGCTTTGAATGAAGTTGACGGCGCATACGGCATTGCAGTCATCAGTTCGTTGGAGCCCGACAAAATCATTGCCGCGCGCCACGGGAGTCCACTCTTAATTGGCGTTGGTGACGACGAATACATCGTTGCTTCAGACGCGGCAGCGGTCATTCAGCACACACGCCAAGTCATTTATCTCGAAGACGAAGAAATGGCCGTGGTAACCCGAGATGGGCATGAGATCAAGACCATCACAAACAAGACCACGAGTGCTGAGATTCAGGAAATTGAGTTTGACTTAGACTCAATTGAAAAGGGTGGCTACGACCACTTCATGATCAAGGAAATTTACGAGCAGCCAAACACATTTCGCGATGCCTTTCGCGGTAGATTGTTGCTCGATCAGGGCACGGCTCGATTGGGAGGCCTCAAACCCGTTGAAGACAAAATTCGCAATGCGCGACGCATCATAATCACAGCTTGTGGCACAAGTTGGCACTCTGCACTGGTTGGTGAATACCTCATAGAGCAGCTTGCAGGAATTCCAGTAGAAGTTGAGTATGCATCTGAGTTCAGATATCGCAACCCTATTGTGGACTCAAATGATATCGTGATTGCTATCTCTCAAAGCGGCGAAACGGCCGACACGTTGGCAGCAATTCAAGAAGCGAGACTCAAGGGTGCCACAGTTATTGGTATGGTCAACGTTGTAGGTAGCTCTATCGCAAGAGCCACACATGCCGGTGTGTATATCCATGCCGGCCCCGAAATAGGTGTAGCCTCAACAAAAGCCTTCACAAGCCAGCTCTCCGTTCTCACGCTCTTCGCCCTATACATTGGTCGCATGCGAAAACTCAGCAGCGAGCAAGGAAGAGAAATCACGCGAGAAGTAAACGAACTGCCAGCAAAAATCCAGCGCATTCTCGACAATGCCAACGATATCAAAACAATCGCCAAGAAGTACTCTGAAGCGAGCAACTTCTTGTATTTAGGCAGAGGATACAATTTCCCTGTTGCACTCGAAGGTGCGTTAAAGCTCAAGGAAATCTCATATATCCACGCTGAAGGCTATCCGGCGGCTGAAATGAAACACGGACCTATCGCGTTGATCGATGAGAACATGCCGGTGGTGTTTATTGCTACGAAGGACGAAATCTACGACAAAGTCATTTCAAATATCGAAGAAGTTCGAGCAAGAGACGGAGTTGTGATAGCCATTGCAACAGAAGGAGACACGCGCGTGGCAGAACTTGCCAACCATGTGATCTATATCCCAGAAACATTGACAATGTTGGTACCGGTACTTTCTGTTATTCCATTGCAGTTACTTGCTTACTACATTGCGGTAGAACGCGGGACTGATGTGGACATGCCGCGTAATTTGGCTAAAAGCGTAACCGTTGAGTAGTCATCATTTTCAAGAGCACTGATCACAGACTCCGGTGAGCAAGAGTGAAGCAGTTTCAATAGTATACTGGTTGAGATTCGGAAGTTGAACCTCGGCTTGAACACACTTGGACGTACCGCACTGTCGGCACTGAAAATGTGGGTGTACCATTCTCATTGAATCTTTCGCTTGGCCATCGTGTTTTGCATACCACTTGAGTCCGCTCTCCCCCACAAACGAATGCAGCGTTCCTTCGTCTTCAAGCCGATCGAGAATGCGATAAACCGTAGTTCTGTTCATTGTTGAACTCAAACAATCAACGAGTTCTACAACCGACCGTGCGTTGCTTGACGTCTCGAATTCAGACAAGACTGCCTTAACAGTTTTGGTTTTGCGTGTTATTCCCATGCACGAATTTAATGCAACTGATTTGCATTAGCAAATTCAAAGAAGTATATTGCAACCCTGTTGCATTAATTTGGTTTCTCCGGGACATGACAAGCAAACATTCGGATTCCGTTGGTATTCTTGCAAGTAGCATTTGTTTGGTGCATTGCCTTGCCACACCACTGCTCTTTGTGGTGAAATCTTGTGCTCATGCGAGTTGTGAAGCAGCACCAATGTGGTGGCAAATGTTGGACTATGTATTTTTAGCTATTGCGGCCGCTGCGATTGTTACTACAAAGTCAAATACACAGTTTGCATGGCTAAAAAGCAGTTTGTGGTTGTCTTGGTTCGGTTTGCTAGCAGTCTTGTTATCTCATTCTCTGGAAATAATACACATTTCGACCATTGTCAGCTACATTCCACCATTGCTAATCGTTGCGCTACACACACTAAATGTGGTTACGCAGCGAAAATCCACACATTCTTGTTGCACAGTGTAACCCATCCTGCCTTATGCGACCACCTACTAACCCCGTTGTGTATTTCGAAATTCCAGTTGTGAACCTGCAGTCAACGCAAGAGTGCGGCTTATCGCCAGCGTTCTTCAATGATGGTTGTATTACGTTCGCGATGTGAACTTGAGTTCAGTCTCGACTCAAGCAATATTCTCCTTCCTTCCCTATTCTGAGTAGAATAAACACTACACTCTCCAACTATTCTGCTCCAGGTTCTGCGGAATGTTTCCACGTCTTGACGAGTTGATGACATGAATGACGGAATTGCATGGTAGTCTTTTTGGTTGATCGTCTTCAACCAAGTGTGGGATCGTTCCAGGAGATATTTAGGGTTGTCAATTGGTGAACAAAATTCCTGCATCGCCTGAACAAACACGGACTCTTGGTATGCAGATGCACCCTTAAGATAGATGCTATAACCTTCGTTGGTTTTTGTGGCTGATACAATCTGAACGTCTAGATCCTCATTTGCAACTAGCTCCTTCGCCTTCATACAAGACAACATCACTTCGCCAATCTTAGCAAAGTCTTTTGTGACATCTCGGAATCTGAAATAGTCAACAAGACGTTTGTATGTGTGAGGACCTTGTTGAATCAGTCCAAACAGAAGTACAACCCCAACAGAAACAGCCGCACCTATTCCGAGATTTCCCACGTGCAATTTTGAAGCGAGTGCGCCCGTAGCCAAAACACCAACTTCCCCTAGAAGCATTGCCGAAGTAATAGCACTAGAGCGAATTGTTTCACGTTTGAAATACTTAAAATGATTGTCGTACTGCAGTTTCTCTGCAGCGGCGAAAACCACCTCTCGAGTCATTGTGTTACCATCAGCAACAGCATTGAGCCAGTGTGCAGCAACATCGTCAACTCTTGCATTTGTGAGCGACGAAGAATTCCAGCTATCAACATCAAACTCACTGGAAATTTCCAGTGGCAAACCGATACGTTCAATTCCGGTGGTTATTACTGAGGAATCACATCTGGAGACACCAGAAAAACAAAGAAATCTCGCCCTCACGGCCTGTAGATCTTCTCCACCACGAACATCAGTCGTATCGATAGTAGCTAAATGCCAAATTCGGCTGACTTTCCGTAGTTGCTCTGGGTCAATACGAATTGCGCGGCCGCGCATTTGATTTGATGAAACGAAAGAACCTACACTCGAACCAATGATCAAACTGTTAACTGTGGGCGCATTCCAACCTTCACCGAGCAAGGACTTCGTACCAACAAGTACATGGATCTTGCCTCTACCAAACAAGTTTGTAATGGCAGCAACCAAGTTCGAGTGACCATACGAAACTTCAATTCGCACGAAACGACCAGTAACTCCAATTGCAAATGCTCGCAGTTCGACTGGTGCGTCCGTCCTGTTTCGCGTCGAAATCTCGAGTTCCAATGCCTTGAAGAGTTGAGATTCAATTATGCAAAGAGAACCGGTAAGTACGCAAATTGACACAGAATCTTCGAAGTTGCGGCGAATCGCTTCAAAGGCTGACACAACACCAAGCGACGTAAGTTCTTCATCTGTCTCAAGCTTAGACAACTCATTCTTTCGAATGTAGTCCAGAAGCACAACCTGACGCAGCTCCTCTCTGTGATTTTTCCACTCAAAACCTGCAGCCATGGCAATAGTCTGCAGTTTCCCTGCGTCAAGGCCAATCGAGCGCGAAAGTTTGTCTTTGAGATCTAAAACGAAACATCCACTATGCAACGCTCCGTATCTTTTGAGCAGTTGCGATAGTTGCTCGTACAACGAAGATTCAAATCTGCTCTTGTAGAAGCGTTGAAGCTGAAAATCCAACAGTACCTTCAGCCAATGCGCGTCCAAGCAAGGCAGTTTAGCCCAATCATTCCCGTCCAGCATTGCAAAGTGTTCCTCACGAACGAACCCGCCAAGTTCGTTCAAAAACACCAACATGGATGCATAACATTCAATGTTGGCAAAAATCCAATCTTCATTTTCCAGAGGATTGTTGATTGCAGGAAACACATACACGGATTCAATAAATTCACTGTTTCGCGATAGAGATTCATATATCTCTGCCAACACTCTGACTGTTGATTGTTTCTGCGTTTGCACAGTTGAAATGGCTTCTGACAACAAGAGATAATCTTGATGTGGGCACAAAACTCCTTCCTTTACGAGCTGTGGCGCACACAATTCTGTATCTATTTCACCTGCGAGCCGACAAAACCGCGACCATTCTGTCCCGGTCGCGTCATAAGGAGGTGTTGCTGTTAGCGCTATGACCGTGGTATTTAGCGAGCTTTTGAAATCCATGGCCGCCTTCCACCATGAACGTTTCAAGTGATGAGCTTCATCTAAAACAAGAGTTCCTTTGCCCTCAGCCACGAGACTTCGCAATGTGAGATTCCAACGCTCGCTTTGCTCGCCTTCTTTTGCGTTGTTGTCAGAAGTGGTTGACGCAAAGTTTGCATGAAGTGCTTGGTATGTGCATAACGTAATTGTTGCAGGGAACTCAAGATTCGTTGATATCTCGTCGAGCAACTCATCTGGACAAGCGAAATCTTCTACGATTGTCTTATACCATTGTTTGCGGATAGACAATGTTGGGCACAAAATTAAAGCAGGTTTGCCAATGCGGATAAGAAATTCGACACCCAAGACAGTCTTTCCTGATCCTGGAGGCGCAACAATGTTGACGTGATTGTCGTGCATCAACTTGTCAAAGCTGTCTAAAAGACATTTCTGATACCCGCGCCAAGTGTATTTGAATGAAAGATGTGACAGTAGTGACATAGCATCACCAATATACTGATTCTATTTGACCACAGTGATATCGCAAATGTCAAAGACTGACCAATTTGCAGTATGTTTGACCGAATCACATTTTTTGTGCCAAGGAGTGAACCCTTTATGCGACCACCTACTAACCCCGTTGTGTATTTCGAAATTCCAGTTGTGAACCTGCAGCGGGCCAAAGAGTTTTATACTGCAGTGTTTTCGTGGTCATTTGAGAACGAGGTGATTGATGGCAACGAAATGGCACTTTTTCCATTTGTTGATTCCCGTTCTGGTATCTCTGGTGCACTGGCCCAAGGCGAGGTGTATAGGCCTACTAAAGATGGTGTGATTGTCTACTTTGCGACAAGTAACATCGACGTGACTATGGCTCGAGTACTTGCCAATGGAGGGGCAGAGTTGTATTCCAAAACACCTGTAGGCTTGTTGGGCTTTGTAGCAGAATTTGAGGATAGCGAAGGCAATCGCATAGCACTACATCAAGCGCCCGACTAGTTTGGCGAAAATCGACAACGCCGCAGCAATTCCCTCTAAATTTGTCCGTCTACATAGCCACACACTTTCTCAACATACAGCTCACACATCATGAAGTTTTTTCGACTTATTGCTCACCTTGAAGGCATCTCGTTTTTGTTGATATTGCTCGTGACAATGCCGCTGAAGTACTTTTATGACATGCCCACACCAAATATGTTTGTCGGTATGGCTCATGGCATTTTGTTCATCCTCTATGTGTCTTTGGTGTACATCAACAACGAAAAATATGATTGGGACAAGAAAACACAACTTCATTTGTACATTGCATCCGTTCTTCCCTTTGGCACGTTTTGGGCCGACAAACGCTATCTCGTCAAACTGGCTGACTAGTGTTGTGCTTGAGAGATTAATCCTTGACTCTAATATGTTGAGACAACACGCTCCTGAATTAACGACATAGATTCACGTGTAGATCTAGCTGCCGACAACGAGAGTATTGCTGCAACAAATTAAGGGTGGCAATAGTACAATGTCACAAATCGTGATTCAGCATAGTGGAGAAACACATGAACTTTGTAGCACCTTTGTTCCTCATTCTTGTAGCTACCGGTTTGCCATTTGCAGTTATAGGGGGGATATTCTGGAAGTATCCGCCTAAAACCATCAACTATTGGTATGGATACCGCACAAAACGATCGATGCAAAGTCAACAGTTTTGGGACTTTGCACAAGTCTACTCTTCGCGCATCATGGTACTTGTTGGCCTAGCGCTCTGCATTGTGGCAGTGCCAGGGTTGTTCATTCCGCTGCCAGAATGGTTAGGCGTTGGGCTGAGTCTTCTGATAATTCTTTTGGCTGCATATGCCGTGTTCTACTTGACAGAAAAGGCTCTCAAACAACGATTTTCGAACGATGCAGACTGATCTACAGCACGAAATAGACAACCTTGTTTCCCAGCCTGATTTGTTCGACAATACCCTCCAGTCAGGCTTTCCTGTGTTCGATACTTCAGAGAACGTATGTGTCCCACATAATGTAGATGTTCGCTCAGATAGAAGACTCGGTCACAGAGCCGAAGACTTGCTTGCAGTGTGGCTGCATTGTCATCCGCGCTACGATATTGTAGTTCACGGACTGCAAGTAATCAGCGAAAAACGCACCCTCGGTGAGTTAGACTTTATTCTCTTTGACAAACACGAGCAGTGTCTCGTTCATCTTGAACTCGTGTGTAAATTTTACGTGTACATACCAGAACTGCACAATCACAACAGCATTGATGCCTGGTGGGGTCCTAAGTTTCAAGACAATCTATCGCTTAAGCTACACAAGCTGCGGTCAAAACAGTTTCCATTGTTGTACTCGCCCGAAGCACAAGAAATCTTCTTCGATAGATTGCAGGAAAAGAATATCGATTCAGATACACCTTGTATTCAAAAGCTGTGCTTCAAGGCATTTTTGTTTGTTCCTGCCGAAACAATGTTAGCTCCTACAGATATTCCGGCTGATTGTATAGTAGGAACATGGATTCGGGAAAGCGACGTTGACAATTTCTTTGGTGAAACTACACCAGATGCGATTCCAAAATTGCAGTGGCTGCAAAAAATAAGGTAGCGGCGATCGAGAAGTCACACCCACTCACGATCGCCACTACACACACAACACAATAGTTATGACGTAGTTTTGCACAATGAGTAGAACTCGCGCCACTGCATTCCTGCACGTCTAAATATTCGCCTGTGAACTCTAAACACTACAAAGGCTGTGCCGCGCAAAAACATACGATCCAGAAAACGAGTAACCGCACTGAAAATACCCGATCGCTCTGCGCGAATCAACGAGAGCCGTTCATGTTGAAAACGAATGTGGTGATATTCATCATCCACAATATGTCTACATATCTTGGCTAGGATCGGGTGCTGAGTACTGCGTGCCAATGCTATGAAATAAACGCGAGCAACACACTCAGCAGAAACGAGCACAACTATGCTGCTTTCGAGTGTACCTACACGTCTCATTATGCGAAACACGCCATCGAGAACTGAACTCTTGCGTTGCGGTATCCCTGAGAGCGCCATGAAACGCGCTAGTTGATGACTGTGCAATCGCTCCTGGCAAAGAAATGTTTTTACTGCTTCTAGGTAATCGTAGTCGCCATTGGCTTCGGCGAATTGGCGTGCGCGTTTTGTCCAGACTCTCCCGTCTGACGCCTGCCCCAATTGAAATTCCTGTAGGGAGCTGGCGATCAGATGCTGCTCTTCCTCGTTGAGATCAATCCATTTGTCCCACGGAATCTCTTCCAGCTCATGCTGACGAACACGTGAACCGAAAAAATCCTTCCACTCTTTGGACGTCCACGGCTTGTAGTTAATGTTCGTCGGTACTGTCATACTGCCTCCTTAAGATCGCGCACGTCGCTGAAATGCGGTAAACAACGTGTACAATCACATTGAAAAATCAATGATGTTTGAAATCAGTAACAGTTTGTGCTAAATATACCTCTGCCCGCTGTGAGGGGGTTGTTGTGAACTCAGTTTGTAATGAGTATCAAATTGGCAGAAGCATTCTCCAGAATGGATGTGAATAGAACGCGACAATAATACTTAATTGCTTTGATCTTGTCAAGCAAGAATTTAAAAAAAGTGCATCTGCAGTCCAAAACGGCCCGAATTTCCCGTAACTCCGTTGCGCTCAAACCAACGTATGGCACCGTGAATGAATACAGAAGGCAAAACGCGATAGCCACCAGAAATTTCTATCCCAACTTCTCGCTCAAGAATACCACCCAAAAATGGTGCGCCCGTCGGGTCTTCACTGCGGCGCGTCTGCAGGATATCGCCACCTGCGTTTACGACCAATGAATCACCTTCATACACATTCTTTCCATGTGAAAGCACCC
This sequence comes from bacterium, assembly GCA_030426285.1. GTDB lineage: Bacteria > Bacteroidota > Ignavibacteria > Kapaibacteriales > UBA7675 > JAUHYX01. The sequence goes on along the minus strand of JAUHYX010000125.1, from coordinate 1,577 downwards.
AACCTCGCAATTCGATCGGTAGTTCAGATAACCAATATCTCACAAATGCAGTTGTGCGTTCAGAATTTGGTTGCAAAGAGCCTGCAATTGGCGCTTCGTCGTTTGTTACGGAATTTTGAATGTTGAAATGTGAAAACACGAATGGCTCATGTCGCTGATATTCTAGAGCAATATCTACAGCGAAGTCTGTGCTCCACATTGCTCCGAGCGTCCATGCGGTTTTATTGCCCCAATAATCAGTACCAATACTGTCAAATATGAGATCGTCTAAAATCCATTGTCCACGCAGTTGCAGCCCAGGAAGCGGCCTAACGGTTGCATCTACGCCGATAAGACTATTGTCGCGATCTCGCAACGAATGTTCTACAGACTTAAAGAAGCTCAATGGGTTGAGATATGCCAAATCGAAACTGCGTTCCGAGTACACAATTGATTCTTGAAAGCCTACTTCACCCCAATCGCCTTCAACTGCAAATCTGTGCGTCACGACATGTTTCTGTGGGATATCAGCTTCTGGTCCAAATGTCCATTGCGACTCCGAAATCCCCAACGCAGCAGCATGCATATACCTATAAGAGAAATTTTCGAAGCGAACACCGACTTCCAATCCATCCAATGGTGCGGCGCCGTTGCCAATGTACAACCTGTCAACGTACCCGTTGCCCCACAAACGAGTTTCCCGTCCAAGCCCGATACGCAGCCAATCAAAGTCGGCCACGACATGCGATTCTGTGAAGTCAAAATCACTATTGAGGTCACCAAATTTCACGTTACGACCCAATCTTGGGTCCTGCAAAGCGAGAGTCCTACTGCCAGAAAGCACAGCGCCATTTGTAACCTGCAACAAGTATCCCACGGTATTTTCAACACTTCCTGCCAACCGCATTCCGGCTTGACCCAACACAACATTTCGCGATGAATCGGTGTCCTGAAATCTAAATTCTGCGCTTGCTAACGGTTCTATTTCGATGCGATGCGTTGAATCTTGTGAGGCATAGAACAGCAACCTTGTATCTGAGTCAACTAAGTGAGCAAACAACCCGGCAGAGTCTGAATCTGACGAAACCAATACTGCACGCTCAGACGGCTTGCTTGAGAGATATGTGAGATATTCTGTTGCAATGTGCTGATCTGTTTCAGACACATTGTGAGACTGTTTCACGGTAGTGAGCAGTGCTACCACAGCATTGCGAGACAGAGGCAACAGCGCCAAACTTTTAGACTCGAGATTGCCGAGTACTTGTTGACGTTCCAAGAACTGGTATACCGGGTTTGATACTGGTACATGTTCCACCCCATTGCCCATGGCTACAGGAGAAGCCAGAATCAACGCCAGTAAGACAGCACTTATGAACTGTGATTTATTCACTTACTGCACGACATTGTAGATGATCCAAGTAAGGTTGGCTACGGCAGAAACGATGCCGGCGTAAGCTGCAATTGACGCGCGCTCCTGATCCAATGGATACTCAGGCTCACGTGGCAAGTACACTTGGTCACCACTGTACACAACCGCCTTTGGATCTTGAATCCACACAGAATTGCTACCCCGAATGATCGACAATCTACTTGGGTCA
>JAUHYX010000124.1 GCA_030426285.1 bacterium | reverse complement strand
AAGGAAGAATTGAGGCAAAAGAAGGTGAAAATGTTGATCACCTAGGCGAGAAAGACAGTTTGCGTCCTGAATTCAAGACTGCCTCAGGGCGGATAGTGTATGGTGGCGGTGGCATTGTGCCGGACTATGTGGTTAAGCAGGACACACTGACTTCGTTGTACCAAGACCTTTTGCGCAACAACATTCCGCGTTTGGTTATCGATGACTATTTCTCAGACAATGGAGAGTCGTTGAAATCTCAGTTCAAGGATGATTTCTCTGCTTTTGTACAGTCGTACTCCGTGCCAACAACCCTTGTTGAGCAGCTGAAGTCACGTGCTGTTGTTGCAGATATTTCGTGGGATGATTCGCAATTCACACAAGATAAAGAGCGCATTTTCGTTGCTCTTAAATCGCAAGTGGCGCGCGCGATTTGGAATGTACCAGAATCCGTGCAGATACAGCTCACATCTGACAAGCAGGCTCAAATTGGGTTGACATTGTTTGACAAGGCTGCCGCGTTTAACGCAAAGTAAAACGAACATTATACGACCACATGGTCACACAGGAACACGTACATGAAACGTTTACTCAGTGCTTTAATCATCGTGTTTAGTGCACTCGGAACTGTTCAGGCAACGAGCCCGGAACTCAGTGCAGCATCGGAAGGCACTCGCAAAACATCTTCGGTTCTCCAACCAGGTGAAGAATTGACGTACAAGGTAAGCTACCTGAGCTTCACACTTGGTTATATTCGCCTTACAACAGAGCAAATCACAATGTACAATGGACGGAAGGTCGCAGTTGCCAAAGCGAACCTGAAGTCTGCTGACGGCATTCCGTTTGCCGATCTAAATGTAGTGTTCCGCAGTTGGATGGAACCAACGACGCAATTCTCTCACAAGTTTTATGCCGCTGAGAAAAAGGACGAGTCTTCTTGGGAAGTAGAAGAGTACTTTTTTAACTATACCGACGACGTTGTTGGATTGCGCACACGCGTAAAAGATGAGGTTTCAGATACGAGCTCCATCAACACGAGTGAGTACTGGAGTGACGGTTTGAGTTTGCTGTATTTGGCACGAGAGTATGCGAACACAAAAAGAAATGTTCGAATTCCAACCCTGATCATGGCGGATACTGCGCGAACAATTATTAACTTCCGCAATGAAGAAGAGGCGGTAGAGATTGATGCAGTTGACTATGAAGTTGACGCATTGGTGCTAGACGGAAAAGCTCTGTGGGAAGGTGTGTACGGAATGAAGGGTGATTTCATTGGCTGGTTCAGCAATGACGACGCCAGAGTTCCTATCAAAGCAGAGATGGAAGTAATTGTAGGCGATGTAACGCTTGAATTGATTTCATGGAAACGAGAAGGCTGGGCTCCACCGCGCAAATAGTAACCACAAAATGTGAGTAAAAACATGGCGCGACAGTTAAAACCAACTGTTTTAGGGATTGACGGAGGCGGCTCGCGAACGCGCGGAGTGTTGTTTCAGGGAACGTCCGAGCTGGCCTATGCCGAGACAGGCACTGCACGTGTAGGCACTGTTGGGGTTGTAGAGTCTGCAGAAAGAATTCTGAATCTCATCGATGAATTGTGCCGCAAAGCGGGAATAGAGGACCGAGAAATTGACTCTGCTTGTATCGGACTAGCAGGTGTGTGGCTCAAGCAAGAACAACAGCGCACCGAACAGTTAATACACTTCTTTGCACGCGAGCGCAAAATTTTGTTAGAGCAATTGCGCGTGACATCAGATGCGGCAATTGCGCTCGAAGGCGCACTAGCTGGTGACCCCGGAATCGTTCTCATAGTAGGTACTGGCACCATAGCCATTGGCAAAACTGCTGACGATGAAATTGTTCGTTGCTCCGGTTGGGGGATAGAGCTCAGTGATGAGGGCAGCGGTGCATGGATTGGCCGCGAAGCTCTGCGAGCAATGGTGCGCAGCTACGATGGTCGCGGAGAAAAAACATCATTTGCCGACATAATCACAGAGTTATTCCCGTCTGTAAACCCCGAAGAACCCAGAACTTTGGTGGCAGCATTTAACGAACGCGTGTTTGAATATGGCACTGTAGCTCCAATGGTGATGCAATGTGCTGCCGAAGGAGATGCCGTGTGCAGTAACATTATTGACCAAGCTGTGGTGCACTTGGAAGAAAATGTGTCTGTGTTGCGAAGTAGATACTTTGATGGTAAAAACATCAAGGTTGCCTGCCTCGGCGGAATCATGGAGTCGGAAAACGTTCTTTCAAACAAACTGCGCGATCGGCTCGAGGGACGATACAAAGTGGTACAGCCAGAAAAGACGGCAATCTACGGTGCCGTAGATATAGCACAGTCAATGTGACACTTTTTGGCCAAATCTGTTGAAAATCAACGTTACACATTTTTTTTGAAAAAAGTGTGTAACAGAAATATGGAGTCCGTGTTGTTCTTAGTACTCTCAACATACTCCATATTGTGTTAGAGAACACAAGCCCTGTATGCCGCTCTGCAGAAGCAACAGGGCTTCTTTTTTTCTACTTGGTTTTGTTTTGAGGGGAGACTGCCGACTGAGTTTTGTTGAATATAGGTGAGGGTACACCAAAAACGAGATGCGCAAGGGTTTCTGCAGCCAACATCCCACCCGAAAGTCCACGAGATCCAAATGCCGTTGCAACAAAAACACTATTTGATGGATTGAGTTTGCCCACAAGCGGCAAATGTTGTGGTGTCGCCAAACGAAATGAGGTTCGACCGTCTATGTTCTCTTTTGCCTGCTCCCATTCGGACTGTGTCAAGATATCAGGTGCTACCGCCTCAGCCTTTGTCAAAAGCTCGCTGTGATCTTCGTTCCGTACTATTGGTTCCAAATTGTTTCGGTCATATGTAGCCCCAACAACAGAATTGTTTTTGAATCGAAGAGCATAGTGTCCAAAACTCAACGCCGCATTTGATTCGTCATCCGTTCGCACATGCGCAACCTGTCCTCGCGTAACCCCCGTTTTTTTCTCTATAACAATAATGTCAGGTGAACGATGTCCCGCACAAACAACTACCACATCAAATTCATGTGATGCATTTTCAGTGGTAATCATTGCCTTACCTTCAAGACCAGTCACGCTTACAACGCGTTCGTTGAGAAACGTATGTTCGCAAGCATTGAGCAACCCGCGACACAATTCTTGTGGCAACACTACCATTCCCGCTTCTTCAAGCACACCGCCTTCATGTTCGCTAACCCGTGCCTGCAGTTGCGTGTGATGATTTGTCAACAATTGAGCTTTTTCTTTCGTCCGCTCATGAGCTGCGGAGTGCACTATACCGCGAAAAGCCAACGCTCCATGAACAGCCGGCGTGTTTTCAACAACCGAATTCAGTATCGCAAAAGCGCCAGCATTCCAATCTTCTAGGACACCGGGTAGACGTGTTAAAAATTGCTTTACCATGCCGAGCGAGTTGCCAGAAGCACCACTGTGGACGCCGGTACAGTCAATCACAGTGATATCGCAACCATATGCGCCAAATACATGTGCTACACTACAACCACCGATGCCGGCACCAACAATGCCAATGCGCAAATTGGGTCTCAAAACGGGTCTGGTAGCGGAACCACGCACAAAGCCAGCGAGCATTTCGCGTTTGCGCCCAAATCCCGCAGGGCGTTTAACATCAAAGCCCAAAGACTGCATGGTTCTACGCACAAAACCAGCCGCTGTAAATGTTGCAAACGTTGTGCCGGCATGAGAGTGTAACGCAACCTGTTTGAACACCTTTTCAGACCACATATCCGCATTGCGTTGCGGCGCAAAGCCATCGAAAAACCACGCATCTGCGACACCCGTGTACTCAGCCAGGCTTGCAGCCGCGTCCCCAAACAACAATGTGATACGAACCCTACCTGCAAAGAGCCACAGTCTGCGACAACCAAATGGCATTTCCGGATATGCTCGCAGCAATTCTTGCGAGACTTCCCACAGTTCGGGCCATTGTTTGAGCGCTTGCTCCAAATCGCTCAAACTGAGCGGATACCTCTCGCAAGAAACAACATGTAGGATGCTGGAGCTTGGAGAAACTTCGAGAAAGTGTTGGATAGAGCGCACAATATTGAGACCCGTACCAAATCCCAATTCACCAATTGTGAAGTGATCGCAGCTCTGAAACCTCTCAATCAGGTTGTTGTGCTCAACAAAAACATAGTCTACTTCTTGCAGTCCGTGTTCGGGGTCGAAGTAGATGTCATCGAACATATTTGAAACCGGAGACTTTCCTTTCCATTCCACGTTTGAATTACGTCCTTCTGGTTCGTATTATGGGGGTACTAAACTACGACATATTCCCTCGAATATGTGGTTTTGGCAACTCATTACATACCATATGAACAAGATCTTTGCCCTCGTTCTGCTTGTGCTTTCGCCATTTGTAGCGCACTCAGAAGATTATGTCTCGATTCCTGGAGATATCACAGAAACGCGTGTGTACACGTTGGAAAACGGCCTGACGGTGTATCTATCGCGAAATCCAGTAGAACCGAGAATTCAAACTCGCATTGCAGTTCGAGCGGGAAGTCGTAACGACCCAGCTCATGCCACCGGCTTGGCACACTACTTGGAACATATGTTGTTTAAAGGCACAGATGTGTACGGAACGAACAACTATGCAAAAGAAGAGCCGCTACTGCGTGAAATCCGTGAGTTGTATGGGAAGTACAACAGCACCCGCGATGAGGAAGAACGCAAGGTTATCTATCGCGCAATTGACAGTGTTTCTACGCTTGCGGCAACATATGCAATCCCCAATGAATACGACAAAATGATGGGTGCGATCGGTGCAACTGGAATCAATGCATACACATCTGTCGAACGCACAGTATATGTTAATGAAATTCCCTCCAATGCCCTGCAAACCTGGCTCGATGTGGAAAAGGAGAGATTCCGCAAACCGGTGCTGCGTTTGTTCCACACTGAACTTGAAGCAGTGTTTGAGGAGAAGAATATTTCGCTTGCCGAGGATGGAACACAAGTGTACTACACGATGCAGGAGCTGTTGTACCCAGGCCATCCCTATGGCACACAAACCGTGATTGGCACAGTAGAGCACCTTAAAAATCCAGATTTGGATGAAGTGCAGAAGTACTTTGATACCTGGTATGTGCCGAACAACATGGCTGTATGTATGTCTGGCGATTTGGATTATGACGCTACCATCGCTTTGGTCCGCAAGGCATTTGGAGGCATGAAGGCCAAGACTTTACCGCCCGTTCCAGCTCCAGAAATCCCAGTTTTGTCTGGCGTTGAGTCAAAAGAGATTTCCGGCAAACAACCGCCAGTTGTGTTAGTCGGATTCAGAATTCCTGGCAACGACCAGCGCACGCGCGACCTCATGAGTTTGATGGATATGGTGATGTCCAACGGCAATGCTGGACTCATAGACATTAATCTCGACAAAGCTGGACTCGTGCATTCAGCGACATGTTATCCGATGGAGCTCAATGAACACGCCTCGCAAATACTGCGCGGTGAACCGAGAGAAGGACAGACACTAGAAGAAGTGCGCGACTTGCTATTGCAACAAGTTGAGCTCGTTAAAGCAGGCGAATTCGAGGATTGGTTGCTTCCGGCCGTTGTGAACGACTTTGCCACAAGCCGCGTGATGTCTATGCAAGGCAACGGCAGTCGCGTCTCCGAGATGGTTGATGCATTTATCGCCTCGGCATCTTGGTCGGACATTGTCGAACGCAACAATCGCTTGGCATCGTATTCAAAGGCCGATGTGGTGGAATTTGCCAACAAGTACTTCAACGACAACTATGTGGTGCTATACAAACGACAAGCAGATGTAGATCCCGTAGTTGTAGAAAAACCACAGATTACTCCGCTCACTGTGAACAGGTCTGACGTGAGTCCGTTTGTACAGGATATTGTCAGCCGAACTCCGAAGTCATTGGAGCCAAAGTTCGTGGACTATCGCAAAGACGTCACCGAGTTTGAGTTGAGGAATGGCCCAAATGTAGTGTATGTGTACAATTATGAAAACGATATCACGCGTTTGACTCTGCGTTTTCCATATGGAAGTGACGCAAATCCGCTGTACAATCTAGCCGTAGCCTACGTTGAAAAGCTTGGTACTGCATCACTATCGGCGGCAGAGTTTGAAAAGGAATTGTACAAAACAGGTTGCGACATCAACTTTAATGCAGGCAGACGGTCGATGTCGATTGCCATTAGTGGTTTGAATGAAAACATTCCGTCGGCATTGCAGTTGTTGATAGACAAACTCACAAACAGTGTTGGTGATGAGGAAACGTTGGCTTTGGTTAAACAAAGCGAATTCAAACAACGAGCTGATGCCAGTTCAGACAAGCGCAGTTTGTTCTGGGGAGGGCTGTACCCTATGGCGCGATTCGGGGCTCAGAACCCATCCAACAGTGTGCCGAGCAATCAAGAAATAAACGATGTAACGAGCGCCGAGCTTTTGTCATTGGTAAACAATGTCTTGCTCACCGAATATGAAGTTCTCTACTTCGGACCGATGCGCAGGCCGGCTTTGATTGGACAGCTCGTCTCGGTGTTGCCCAAGGTTGATACTCTCGCTGACGCGCCACCGATGAAAGAATTCGAAGAACGTGAGAGTACAGATCCAGTAGTCTACTTCTTGCACTATCCGATGGAGCAGGCGGAGGTTGGTATGCTTGGTAAAGTTGGTGAGTTTGCACCAGGAGAACGCGGAATTCGCAGAGTGTTCAATACGTACTTTGGCGGCGGTATGTCGAGCATTATTTTCCAAGAAATTCGCGAATCCCGTGCCTTGGCGTATAGCACATTTGCCTCCAACATGACGCCAAACGAACAGGATGAATCACACTACATGTTGCTCTACTTGGGAACTCAGGCAGATAAGTTGCCGGAAGCTCTTGCCGCCTTGAGCGATCTGACACAAGAATTGCCAATGTCTCAAAATGCCTTAGACATAGCCTGTCAGAGCGTTCGAAAAACAATTGAGTCAGAACGTATCGTCCGCAACGGCTTGATTTCTTCGTATTTACAGGCTCGAAAAATGGGCTTCAATGAAGATCCGCGATTCGTAGAATACAATTTTGCAGGGATAGCCAATGCTGAGCATGTTCAGGCATTCTACGACAAAGCCGTAGATGGACTAACGTACTCTCTTTTTGTCATTGGTGACCGCAGTAGAGTTGATATGGAAACATTGAGTGAATACGGTGAGGTCATCGAAGTCACTCCAAAACAAGTATTAGGGTTCTAACGCAGGAAAGCACCATATGGGGCAGTTCATAAACGAACACGAAGAGTTGCGCGACTTGCGGGAGAAATTTACTCTCGCACTGGTGAATGATGTAAAAGCACTTGAGCAAATGATCGCTGGTGAGCTCTTTGAGAAAGGAGTTCAACGCATCGGCGCTGAACAGGAATTGTGTTTAATAGATCAAGCGTATAGGCCGGCGCGCTTGGCAATGCAAGCACTTGAAGACTTGCAGGACAATAGTTTTACAACCGAGTTGTCGCAGTATAACCTCGAAGTGAATCTGGATCCATTGCCATTTGGCGGTTCTTGTTTTAGTGATCTTGAACAGGTTGTGCTGCAAAAAATTGGAGCGTTGGATGACGTCCTTGCTCGCTACAATTCCACGAGTAGCATGATTGGAATTTTGCCGACAATTCGTCGCGCCGACATTTCGCTGGACAGTTTGACACCGATCCCGCGATACCGAAAGCTGAATGATCGTTTAACACAATTGCGTGGCGGCGCGTATGAGTTTCGAATAGATGGTGTAGATGAACTCATTACGAAACACGATTCCATCATGTTTGAAGGGTGCAACACATCTTTTCAGGTGCACTATCAAGTACAGCCGCAACATGTTGTGCGAGACTACAATTGGGCGCAAGCGATTGCTGCACCGTGTTTGGCCGTGGCAACAAATTCACCATTGCTTTTAGGCCGGCGTTTGTGGCATGAAACCCGGATCTCGTTGTTTCAACAATCTATCGACACACGTCACAACGTTGAGTCATTGCGCGACCGTCAAGGCCGAGTCACATTTGGATACAAGTGGTTGCAGAAGTCAATAACCGAATTGTTTTACGCCGATATCTCGCGCTACCGCGTTTTGCTGGCCAAAGAAATTCAGAGCAACAGTCTCCAAGACCTCCGTGCAGGCAAAACCCCAAAGCTCGAAGCCCTCAGTTTGCACAATGGAACGGTGTATCGCTGGAATCGCATTTGTTTTGGCACCACACAAGGGGCGCCGCATATGCGAATTGAAAACAGGTTGTTCCCGGCCGGGCCGACGGTGCTAGACGAAGTTGCCAACGCGGCTTTTTGGATAGGTTTGATGAATGGGATACCGGACCAGTATCACAACATTGGCGAAAAAATGCCGTTTAGTGACGCCAAAGACAATTTCGTAAAGGCTGCGCGTTATGGCTTAGAAAGTACAATGCGCTGGGACGATACATATGTTTCTACTTCCGACTTGATACAACAACAGCTTCTACCAATTGCTGAATCTGGCCTTCGCACAGCCGGTGTGGACGAATCTGATATTGAAAAGTATCTCTCGGTAATCGACAAACGTGTAAGTACAATGCAAACTGGTTCGCGTTGGATGCTTGACAGCTTCAACAACATGGAAAACAACCACGCTCGTTACGAGAATTGTGTTGCTGTGACTGCTGGTCTCACAAAACGGCAAAAGGAAAACAAACCTGTGCATACGTGGAGCCTTGCCCAAATAGAAGACGCAGGGATGTCGATAGCCCGCTCGTGGCGGGTAGCACAGGTGATGTCGGTAGACCCACTCACTGTGGATGCCGGTGACCCCATTGCATTTGCGGCTGCTGTAATGAGTTGGAATAAGCTCAAATATCTGGCAGTTGAAGACGACAACAATGAATTCGCAGGCCTGTTAACCTCGTCAGCAGTACTGAACTATTATGCGGAACTCTCAGGCGAAGCCGCTACTGCTTGCGTGCGAGATGTGATGATTGCAGAACCTGTAACAATTACTCCTGAAGAATACAGTGTGGATGCACTTAAACTCATGCGCGATAAGCGTATTGGATGCCTGCCAGTCTTAGCTGACAACCAATTGGCAGGATTGTTGGACGAAAAGAACTTTTTGAACTTTTCGGACCATATTATGGACGAACTAATAAACACGAAATAATCTAGCGAACACAAACATATACACTCAAATGGCTGATACAATTACTCTCCACAATCCACTAGATATGCATCTTCACGTACGTCAGGGCGACATGCTTTCACACGTGGCTCCGCTGACTGCACACACATTTTCAGGTGCCGTCATTATGCCAAATACATTGCCCCCTGTAAAGACTCTAGAAGCCATACAGTCTTACAAGCAAGAAATTCTCGCTGCGTGCGGTGATAACTTTGAGCCGTATATGACATTGTTTATGGACAAATATGACCGCGCGTTTTTGCAGCAGGTGCAGCCGCATATCATTGGTATCAAGTTGTATCCAGCTGGCATAACCACCAACAGCGAAGGTGGCGTGAGTAGTATTGATGAACTAGCGCCTACTCTTGAGCACATGCAAGACTTAGGCATACCGTTGTTGGTGCATGGTGAATCAAATGGCTTTGTGATGGACAGGGAAACAGAGTTTATGAGTGTATATACATGGCTGGCAACAAACTTCCCAGATCTGAACATTACGATGGAACATATCACCACTGCTGCAGCAGTGGAAACACTGCACAAATTCAACAATCTGCGCGCTACGATTACACTTCAGCATTTGTTTTTAATACTCGATGATGTAGCCGGAGGATTGTTGCGTCCACACCTATTCTGCAAACCCATTGCCAAACGACCTCACGACTTGGAAGCACTGCGCGAAGTTGCGCTTGCTGCTGACCCCAAGGTCATGTTTGGTAGCGACTCAGCACCACACCCAGTCAGTAGTAAAGAAAGCTGTGGCTGTGCTGCAGGTTGTTTTACTGCTCCGATTGCACTGCAAGTACTTTGCGAGTTGTTTGAAGAGCATTCGACAATTGAGCATTTGCAGCGCTTTGTGTCAACCACGGCGCAAGAACAGTATGGTGTGGTACCACCTAAAAAGACAGTAACATTAGAACGCAAAGAGTTTGGTGTACCTGACTCGTATGGATCTGTTGTTCCGTACTTGCACGGTGAGACATTGGCTTGGAGCATACAACAAGTGGAGTAACAATGGATACAAAAACCCTGCGCAAGAATTTAGTTGGCGGTTCAGTTGGAAATGTACTCGAGTGGTACGATTTCGCTGTATTCGGGTATTTTGCCTCAGTTATTGGAGCACAGTTTTTTCCGAGTGAAGACGCAACTGCACAACTCATTCAGGCATTTGGAGTCTTTGCAGCAGGGTATTTGGTAC
>JAUHYX010000123.1 GCA_030426285.1 bacterium | reverse complement strand
GATTGGGTTCGCGAAGGCGCAGTGGTTATCGATGCAGGTTGGCATCCTACAGAACGTTGTGGTGACATAGACCTGGAAGGTGTGCTCGACAAAGCACATGCACATACTCCTGTTCCTGGCGGAGTGGGTCCGATGACGATCGCAACACTTATGATGCAAACAGTTGAAGCCGCGGAAGCAGCTGTTGCAGCAAAAAGCCAATAGAATGGAGACGGGGCATCAATCACCAACAAATATGTAGCGTACACCAATGTGAACACAGGTTTCATTGCGAACTGGAAATGAAGTTACGACCGGCCGGTTAGCCTCACCTTGTCGAAATTCTTGTCCTAGTAGGTTGGTTGCTTTGAGGTATAGCTGAAATCCTGACAACCAATCAAGGTTGGCAATATTGGCGTTGACATCGAGGCCGTGAATATCCTCGATTACAGGCGCACCAAGAGTTGTTTCAATTTCGTTAGGTGAATAGGAAATGGGCTTGGACCTGAACTGATATAGTCCGCCAAGCTGCAACCAGGTGTTAACATGCCATGCAACCCCAACAAATCCTTCAAACTCAGATGCTATCTGCTCTACAAGCATACTTTCGTCTAGATGAAAGTCCAAGTACGTTCCACCTGCAACAACAAAAACCTCTGAGCTAGGTGCCCAATGTGACTCGAGTTCAAATCCGTGGCACTCTATCAAATCTTTGTTGACATATTGCAGAGGTATCTCAGAAGCGTCTAACCGAATAATGTTGTCGTACGACGAATGAAACCAACGTCCTTGTATTTGTAGCTTCTCGGTCGAGTAACTCACTTCTGCGTCAATCGTTTCAACGCGTTCATTCTCTAAGTTTTTGTTTCCCTGAATCAGGGGGTGATCTGTCTCAAATTCTAAAGCATACGGTACTCGATACGCCGAACCGTAATATAGTTTTGCCATCCATTCTTCTGACAAACCGTAATTGACCCCAATACGCGGGTGTAGCCCTGCAGCCACTTCTTGCACCTTACCAGCCTGCATTCCGAGCACAAATTGAAGGTTGTTGAAGGCATCCCATTTGAGTTGACCAAATCCTGTAATCTCGTAAGCATGAAAATTTGGTATGACCGTATCAGCAATTTCCGGATCAAACACTCCTTCGAGTGCGTTGCCACTTCTCAAGGCAGCGGTAACACCAAGAATTGCTTGCAATCGTTCGATGTGCCACGAAACGGTCGGTTCAACAAGTGCCTCACTCGAGTATCCGTCGCGCGCTGGTTCTGACCCGCCCCAAGAAAACAACGTATGGCCCGCGCTAACGGCAACTTCCCACTCTTCACCGACCGCAGTTTGCCACGACAGCTCATTCATCATTTGCACAAGGTGCATGGTGTTGAGAGGTGTTACCAAACGCGTGTTAAAAGACTTGAACTCGTCAAACACAAGATGCGTTTGAAAGTTCACACTTCCGGCATGAAGTTCAATACCAGCGGCACCGCCTTGACGAGGAAAAGTCAGCTGAGATGTTGTTGAGTCTTCTAGTACAAATTCGCCTTGCCACAGCGGCTCTTGGTATAACGAGCCGTAAACGGACAGCGGTGTTTCATGGACCAGGCCAGTCACGCCCGCATAAACACGGTATTCGTCTTGCGTACCTGCTAGTGCACCTGCATTGATCGTGAAATCGCTACTTTTTGCCTGCTTCGACACAAGATTGATCACACCTGCTACGGCGCTGCTACCATATAACACAGAGCCAGGTCCTTTCACAACCTCAACACGCTCGAGTTGCTCAAGAGGTACATATGTGTACAATGCCATGTTTAGTCCACCAATAAAGACTTCTCGCACAGGAAAACCATTGATAAGCACAAGAACATGTTGGTCACGTCCAGTAAACTGCGTACCGCGGATGGCAATTGAGCTCCGGTAAGAACTACTTTTGAGCGGGGTTGCACCTGGAACTAAAGCCATCACTTCACTTAACGTTGTCATGCCAAATGCCTCAATCATGTGAGCATTGATCACAGTAACCGACCCGGGTGCGCTTGACAGTGGCTCCAAAGTTTTGGATGCGGCATAAACATCTACCGACATCAGCTCTTGCAGGCTCATGTCAAACAGATCGTCTTCGGCATTTGTGCTCTGTGATGGAACAAAGAACAGCAACAACACTATGATTGTGAATATGTACTTCACAAGGGTTTAGGTACACCCATGTTGGTGGCTAATAGGTATCAGTGGAAAAAACACATTATTCACATCAAATGCAACAGTTACAAGACACTAGCTTGAATAACGGTTGCGCAAGTGGTCAACATCTGCTTTAGCTCCAATAACAAATAGGCAGTCACCGGCACATATCTTTTCTGTAGCACCTGGATTGGCGATATTGTGCTCGTCTCTCCGAATCCCAACAACACTCACTCCAAACTCCTGCTTAAAACGCAGTTCGGCGAGAGTTTGTCCTACTTTGTCTGAGGATTCATCGATGCGTATTTCAGCCAGATCAAACATTTGTCCCTGACCAACATTTCGGCCACCTGACTGCAAGCGTTCAAACATCGCTTCTGCATGCCACAATTGCTCGGCATTGCCTATTACGACAATTCGATCGCCGGGAAACAACTGTTGATCGGCGGTAACTGCATAGTTTACCTCCCCTCCCCTGCTAACGGCCAAAATTGACGCACCAGTTTCCTGCCGCAGGTGCAGTTCAGCAACACGCTTGCCGGCTACAGCTGAGTCTGAACCAATACGTATTTCGCGAATTGCAACTGGCCAAGACGATGTATCAGGCAACAACTCCATTGCATAAGCCAATGCATCGGCCGCGTGCTCGGCGGCATCTGCATACGGACGCAAAACCGCCGCAACGCCCATGGCCTCATACTCGCTTGCGCGTTGTGCGTTGCCGGCGGTGACGGCAACTTTTCCTTGAAATTTGAGCACTTGCAAGTGGTGCAACAAAGCCTCGGTAAGATCCGATGAACTCACTGTACAGACCACCCATTGCGCGGATTCAAGCGGCAGATGAGAAAGTGTTTCGGGGTCGCCAATATCACCATATCTCACTTGTACACCACGTTCATGCCATGTTTCAAGCCGAGCAGGGTCAAAGTCTACGCCAATGATGTTTTTTCCTCGTCGCACAAGAAAGTCGGCCAACTCACTGCCGTAATTGTCGAGCCCCATCACAATCATATCGATGCGGTTCATTGTGGTTCCTTGGTCAAGTGCAAGTTCCCGGTATGGATTGTCGCGCTCAAATACCGAAAGAGCAGACGACAGCCATGAATACAGCTTACTTGAGTACAGAATTAAGTACGTTGAGGCAAAAATCGTGATGACCCCAACGAGTGTCACCAGTCCCATCGTAGTATCAGCTATATGCCCCAACCCTAGGCCGAGTGCCGCCACAATGAGAGAGAACTCAGAAATTTGCGCAACAGTAAGTCCGGCGAGGAACGACGTGCGTTTACGGTAGCCCATCAACCCCATGATTACGAGCACGATGACTGGGTTACCGACTAGCACGAACAATGAAAGCACCAAGGCATCGCCAAATTGATCGGCTGCCATAGAGAGGTCGAGGCGAGCGCCCAAATCGATAAAGAAGAACAACAGCAAAAAATCTCTTAAGCTCGTCAAACGAGAGCCTATGGATTCGCGATACGATGTACTTGCTAGTGAAACGCCAGCAAGAAATGCTCCAACTTCTTTGCTAAAACCAAGCGTTTCGCAACCAGCGCCTAAACTCACGGCCCAGGCAATGGAGAAGAGCACCAACAACTCCTGACTCTCAGCCAACTTGCGCGTCACCCAAGGCAGCACGAACCTCATGAGCAGTGCTATAAAGCAAATCAGACCGACTGATTTCAGCACGACCATACCTATGGTTGACAGTATACTAGCTTCGGCTGTGGCTTCTCCAAGTGAAGTAAGCAGAACAAGAGCCAGAATTGCGGCGATATCCTGAACAATCAAAAAACCAATCGCGATTTGCCCATGCAGCGAATCAATCTCGCGTTTGTCAGAAAGCAACTTTACGATGATAATAGTACTGGAGAATGTCATTGCAACAGCCACATACGCCGCACTTATAGCATCCATCCCCATAAGCAAAGCCAAGCCAAAACCAATTGCCGATGTAAACAGAATCTGTCCAACTCCAGTTGCAAACGCCACCGGCCCAGTTGTCTTTATCAATTTGACATCAAGCTTCAATCCCACAATGAATAACAGCAGCGAAATCCCAATATGAGCTAGCAGTTCAATTTCTTCGTACGACTCGATAAAGCCAAACACCGCCGGTCCTGCTACAATCCCTGCAGCTAAGAACATGATAATCATAGGCTGCTGTAGCTTGCGACCCACTATACTCAAAAGCGTTGAGAGGCCGAGAATTTTAGCGATTTCTACAAATGCTTCTGTGTGCATATAATCCGTGTATTGTGCTTGTGAGACTGTTGCAGGAAGCACACAGTATGGTCAACAATTGATAAAAACACAATTGAAAGTTGACGGCGGAGATATTTTTTTGTAAGCTCTGCATAGCAGCACATGAGGAATCCTTACAATTATGACGGAAACACGTTATGAAACGAGTTATCGGACTCCTACTGCTGTGCTGTTCAACGCTTGTTTGTCATGCAGGGGACAAGCATTGGGCGAATCCCGTAAATGGCAATTTTAACGATGCTTCCAAGTGGACTCCCAATGGTGTACCAAACATCAACGACGACGTTCACATCAGCACCAACGGTAGTTTCACCGTCACCATAGACGCGGGGTCGTTTGCGTGTCGCAACCTCCTCATTGGAGGTGGCATTGGTGAGCAGCGCCTCATCGTTACCAACTCCTCATATGTTCTTTCTACCAACAACACGGTTATCACAACCAATGGTGTGTTGATCACAAACAATTCCTCGATGGAAGGTGGTGGAATCTACAATAGTGGTACGCTGACGATTTCCAACACAACTATCGCTGCCAATACCGCAAACCACGAAGGCGGAGGAATTTTTGTCAGTAACACCACCCCAGGCAATGGTGGTATCCTCATAGGGACTGTAACGAATTCTACGAGCGCTGAAATCACAATTTCGAATAGTGGCGGGCATCCCAGTTCGTTGGTGTTTAGCGGAGGAGTGTTTAATGACGGCTTGATAACAGTCACATCCTCTGTGCTTTCTAGCAATTCTACAACGGCTCTCATTGTTCAAAACGGATTCACGAATACAACAACTGGTGTTGTTGTGTTCAGTCCTGATGCCAACAACGATGGAGTTCTCGATATTGGTCCGACCGGCGTGTTTTCAAATCTCGGTGGTCACCTTATTTTTACCTCAACAACCTCCATCATTCAGCGCAATGATTTGTTGAACCATGGAATAGTAGAAGTCCACAACGGAAATGTTGACGTTATACAGGGAATCGGTCGAGAGTTTGACCATCACGGTTCATTGTTTGTGGCCACCACGGCTTCTCTAAGTCTGCTTGCGGGCGACTTTTATTCTCGCCCGGGTAGCGAACTATCCGGTGGTGGTATTTACAATTTCGAGGCCCTCAGTATTGGCAATGGACCAATGCTCTGCACTACAGCAACCATACACTTCCGGGGTGTCTCAATTTTGAATTCAACTCTACTTTCCAATTCAGGTACTGTTGTGTTTTCTGGGAGCAATACGGTTGAAGGGCCTATAGAAAACCAATCCGGTGGTTCGTTGTTCATTCAGTCATCCACAAGCTTTCCGTTTTCTAGTGTGCAATCTGGTGGTGGAATCTACAATGGAGGTTCGCTTTTCGTTACAAGTGCGAGCACAACTAGCTTCTCATCTGTGCAACTGCAATGCTCAGGTGGACCGCTCATCAACGACGGAAATATCTTCATTTCACGCAACCAATTAGCTCCACCGACTTCATTTAGCTTTCAAGACATCAATGCGGACGGCATTCGAGTTGTCAACAACGGTGGAATAACGGTGCTTCCCGGGGGAAACTCATTTTTCACGTTGGCGAGCTCACCATTTGATGGCTCTGGCGGCGGCATTTTTGTTCAAAATGGTGGCGTGTTGGGCCTGAGTTCGCAGACATCGTTCACTAGTTCTCAACCTCTTGCACCTATTACAACAGCTACGATCTCGATTCAGCCTGCCGGCAGGCTCGATGTTTTCTCGCATGAGCCGGGAGCACTGTTTCGAATGAATTCTTTCACAACAGCTACTTTATCTATCAATGGCACCATGATTTGCGATGTGCCTCAATTTGACCCAACGGATGCTCCACCACTTTCTGGCGGCGGCAACCTCTTTGTACGCAACAGTACAATCTTGGGACCTCTTACTCCTGAAGCAGGGCCTGGCATTACTATTCAAAATTGCATCTTAAGTACGAGCGCATCACTGCTGTTCAATGGAGCTTCAAATTCTATTCTCGATCGCAATACGTTCCACGGACCAACGGTTATAGCCACGAATTGTACTGTATTTGTCAACAACGACCCGCTTGGCAATCGCGGCGCTGACAATGTTTCAGACAATCAGTTTTTTAACAGTTTCACTAACAATGGCAATTTGCTGTTCAACCGCAATACCGAACCCGTGTCGCTGTCTATTTCCAGCACGTCGGCAGTATTTCTCAACAATGGCACACTGAAGCTACATTCTCCTGTCCCAAGTCGCTTCTTTGCCTTTACAAATGCAACTGTCCACAACCGAGGGGTGTTGATACAAACGGTCACCAGTGCTTCTTTTTCACTGCACATGCATCATTCTTCGTTGATTAATGATGGCGGAATTTTCCTTACGTCGGCCACAGTAATGCGCGATCCATTGCGAGGATCCGGAGTATTTCTCAGCAATTCTTCTTTTGTGTCGAGTACAAGTGCTCGGCTGTATCTCGCTCCGGGAATATCGAGTAGTCTGCTTCGTGTTACCTCGAGCTCAATTGTCAACAATGGGAAATTCTTCCTGTTTCCCAATACATCGCCTGAACCTCATGTATCACTGCTAAACGGTTCAACATTTATCAATGGCGGACGGATTGTCTCGACGACATTGAGTTTGCAGGTAACAGGTTCTTCCCTCGTCGTGAATGGCGGACAATTGCACGTCAGCACAACAGCTTCTTTGTTATTGTTTCCAGATAGGCCGGCTATTGACCTACGAGGTGGAGGTATTTTTGAAAATACTACCGGCGGTTCTGTGCTGATTCAACGGTTCGCGACCACTGCAACGCTTTTGTTTGGAACTAGTTCTAGCTTCCGCAACAATGGAGTCTTTGAGGGAGATCGATTCGATGCCTCGCCAGGCAACAGTAGTTTACCGGGTATAGATATGCGACCTGGTGGCTCTTTTGTGACGTCTACCTCTTCTTCCTTCCGGTTCAGAAATTATAGTACGACGGCTGTTGTGTTCTTGGGTTCCAGCAGCAGGTTTACAAACCAAGGAACAGTTCAATTCGAACGAAATACTGCTGGGGCGACTCTTGTTCCTGGCAACTCGCTCTTGCGAGTAACCGGATCATCTCTTTTCGTCAATGCGACAAACTCAACCCTACGGTTGTTCGATTATAGTCCACCATCTTTTGCACCAGGTGTACTGCGCCTTGAAAATGATGCCCGTCTAGAAAATGGTGGCTTGCTATTGGGAAGAGCTCTTTTGACAACCGCCACGAGCTCATTCCACCTGTCGGAGGGTTCAATCATTCTGCGCAACAACTCTACACTGATCAATGGCACTACCGGTACATTCCGTTTCAGAAATTTCGCGACAACAGCCGTAATTTTCCTCGGCGATGCTTCACGATGGAGTAACCAAGGTGAAACAGATCTGCGTTCAGATTGGACGCCGAGCACGGGGGCAAACATTCGTATCACAGAACCGCGCATTAAGCTGTTTGGCTCTAGTGAATTTGAAAACAGCGGAACTTTCCGGTTCAGAAATTTCGCGACAACGGCCACAATATTTCTCGGTGATGCTTCGCGTTGGAACAATTCTGGAACAAGCATAGGGGAAGCTCGCACAAACAGCTCAGACACACCTGTTGGCAATCATACCCTTAGCGGAATTGAAGTGCGCAATAGTTCCGCGGTAGATAATTCTGGGACAATACGTTTTAGAAATTTTGCCACAACTGCCACCATATTTCTCGGCGATGCTTCGCGTTGGAACAATTCTGGAACTACCGACTTGTTTAGGCAACCACAACCGGGAAGTGGATATCTACCATTTCCTTCTGGAACGTTTTCAAGTACATGCATCGTGACAAATACCACGAATGCACTGTTTAGGATGCGCTGCTGGACACCCCCAACAATACACACTCCTGCATTGAAGCTTGAGGGTGAATCTTGTGTCGAAAATTCTGGAAGACTAGAACTCGACACCCGTTTTGGTGTACCTACAAATGCTACAATTGTAGGTCCTCAGTCAGGCCAACTGCTCATGACTGGAAACGTCAAACTCGATAACAAACAACATGGCAGAGTTACGTTCAGAAATTTCACAACAACAGCCACCATATTTATCGATGGCAATTCTAGACTTACCAATAACGGAACATGCCAAGTCTTTAAGCACCCCACAACGGCTGTATTGAGTCTTCCTGATCATATGCGAGATGTGCGCCTTGGTGACAATGGAGTGATTGTGAATGCAACGAATGCAATTTTTAGACACAGTAGTAGGTTTGCAGGTGGAACACTGTGGATTGATGATAGTACACGCATAGAAAACCATGGAGTATTCCTGGTAGACAGAGCACCAACAACTGCAACGGCGCCAAGTCCACCGCGTGGAAGTCTTCTTCTGGGAACAGGGAATTCAATGTTCAGAAATCAGGACAGCGGTCGAATAACGTTTACCAACCGCGGCACATCAGCTTCGGTAACGCTGCGTGACGACTGTAGATTTCTCAGCAGAAACAGAGTCGGTTATGTGCGCAGAACTGTCAATACAACCACGAATCTTTTAAGAATCCCTTTTCAAGCATTGGAACTAGAAGACAATGCACAGGTGACCATCGCGACCACAGGTGGAATGTTCTTTGAAGGTTTTGAACAGCCAGTACTTATTTCGCCAAATGGAACTTCATCGCTGTTGTTCCTTGGCGACCTTGAATTCAATTCAGTCTTTTCAACGAGTCAGATCGTAGCGCTTGGCAACTCCCATGTCACGCTTTCAAACAACCTATTTGTTTCGTCGGCTTCTCTGTGCGTTCAACAGACAACAAACTCAACAGTGCACCTTTCTACTTCGCTAAATATCACCTTAAACAGTGGTGCTTTTCAGTACAAAGGCACACCACTTGTTTTCTCAACCAGCAGTTCTTTTTCAGGATCAGGTACGTTTAGTCTGGGAACAAGTGCAACCATCCTCGGTTCAATTCTTCCTGGAAGTTCACCTGGACAACTGATATTCAACTCTGACATTGTCTTGGGTTCTGACTCACACATTGAATTGGAAATTGAAGGGCAAACTCCGGGTCTCGAACACGACAATATCATAGTGAATGGTCATTTGGAGCGAAATGGCTCCGTTACTGTTCAGAACATCAACGGATATATTCCGCCGGACTTCACAATTTACGAGCTTATTCAGCATCAGTCGGTTTCTGGTGATTGGAGCTGGAATGGCTTGTCGTATCCGGGTGGTTCTTATGAGGTAACAACCACGGCCGGGCTTACATATGTGACATCACACACATCTTCTGCCAGTGTTTTGGTCACGGTCCAGGCCTACTTAGGCGGCTTTTGGGATGGAGCAAGTGGACGCATCACCCCAGTGGTAATTGAGTCTCGCACTGGAGCTACACTCGCCGGGTCATCTCTGGTTGAGCGGCAAACTGCAATCATGTCTACCACCGGCACAGCTTCAGCATTGTTCAACGCTACAAGTGGTTACAACTGGTTGGTGCTTCGACACGCCGGTTCACTTGACATTGGGTCAGCTACACCTATCAGTTTTGACGCACCAGTACAGGCGGACTTTACAAATCCAATCAATGTGGCAAATGGAGCAAATGCGTTGGTTGAAAAAACAATTGGCGGAGTGACAGTGTTTGTGTTGTTGAATGGCGATTTAAATGGCGACAATGCTACCAATGCCACCGATTTTCTACAATTATTCTTGCCGAACTTCAGCAAGGTGAATCCTGGTGGAGTCCCAGATTAGTGAAATACAACAAGCTCAACTCCCGCTGCTGATTGAAGAATAAGCTGAGTATTGCGAGGTGCGTTGCGTTGAACAAACGATTTCGTGCCTCGCAATATTTCCTTTCCTAGCAGTGTATACACGTGAACCTCTGCATTGACGTCAGTCGGCAAAGACTCATCTACACTTGAAGGCGGTGAAAAACCAAGTTCTGTGAGAACCGGTAGATGGTCGCTAAGCTGTGAGCAATATGAACTAGCAACTACAGGATACAATACCCGA
>JAUHYX010000122.1 GCA_030426285.1 bacterium | reverse complement strand
TCCAATGTATAGCCGCGCCCAATATCAGAAACGCTACAGAAAGCATCCCTAGTACCATTCTCTGCCAAAAGTACGGCACAGCAATGTGATACTTCTCCACGTTGCCCTACTTTACCACCCTAAATGACTGGGTGTCGTGGTATGCGCCGGCTACAATGCGTATGAAGTACATGCCGGATTGATATCTCTTGACATCGAACGAGGCCTTGTATGTGCCTATTTGGTACACACCTGGTCCGCCTATGAGAGTTTCGACTAAACGTCCGTTGGCATCAAACACTTCGAGGTCTACTGGTACTCGCTCACCGAGATGAAACTCTGTAGTCACAATGGATGCCGCTGGGTTTGGTGTTATGCTGTTAATCTCCGTTCCTCCTCCATTAGCTCGTGGTAAGTACGAGATATTACACTTGTCAATAGTCATAATCATGGTGGTAACAGTTGCCGTTGTTATGTCTAGGAACATGAGCCCGGGCACAACAAAAGAATTAGGGTCAGCACTTATAAACATAGGCGCAATGTTCGTATCGGGGACTGTGACCAGCATTCTCATAGTTGCCAATGTGGTATTGGCCTCCACTCTGTCGATATTCTCAAAGCTCAAAGAAACTCGTCCTCTGTCGGCATTTTCAATACGAACTGCTTCTCCAAATACCGATTCCAACTCGAGTAAATACAGCATTGTTGGATTCCAGTTGAGATCCACTGCAAATGAGATGTCTTCCAACCAGTATTGCACGCCGCTGTATTCTGCACCAAAGTCGCGGTTGGCATACAATCCCAACGTGAGTGTATCACCGAGCTGTTGTGAAACCGTAGCCATGGATGCAAACTCATTTACAACATTGAACATAAACAGTGTTTCTGGTGCGTATGAAGCGCCCGTGACGCCAACAAAGTCGACGACCGAACACTGACTGCCATCAAAAACTGAATCGGACAGCATGACTGCCGCTGTTGTGCTAGCAAAGCGGTAGATGTCTTGTGGACAGTAGCGCAAAAGCACCTCAGCAGAGGCGCCAGGTGCCAACGACGTACCCTGCGGGGGTGTGATACTAGCTATGGTGACATCGGTTGGAATGTCGAGCAGTTCTTCAATTGTCACCGAAACGTCGCCAGTATTTACCACCGTATAGGATTGAGTTGTACAATCTAAAACACGTGTATCTGCAAACGAAATACTTGCGTCCGTTGACTGAGCCTCAGCGATTATCGAGGACACCTCATATATTTCTAACAGTGCGCTTCCACCCACCGCTAAAATCTCGTCTGTTAAAATGTCTTCCGTGTCAAAATCAAACTCATCTATTCTCAACGTAGTCGTGGTAGTCGTTGGATTCTTGGCCAAAAACAAGGCTGTCACAATTGGTTCTTCTACATCGCGGTTGTCTTGACAGAAGTTTTTCAGTAAAAATCTTGCGCCATCGACTTCTTCACTTAGAATCGAAAATGATGGCTGCCAAGGAAGCCCGTCATCTGATTCACAAATCATGCTCAGTGCTTGCGACTCAAAGCCAACGAGTTGAAGAAGTGATGTATCGTACAACATCTTTGCTTCCATATCGATCACCGATGCGTCAATACGCTTATCTGTCCAAACGGATGCTCGTATGGTATCACATGAATTGAAACGCAATGTTGGTGTAGCACTCGTACTCGGGTCAAAATACACACCCATGCCGGTCACAAAACCGTACCCTCGTCCAATAAGCAACACTGTGGAATCTACATCCACACATGGTTGCGATGAATACACAGCAAGTTTAGCTCGGTATTCTCGCGGCGCTCTAGGTCGGAAGAACGTTTGGATCGACAATCGTTGACCGGGCGCTAAAACAATTGGCAAGGCATTCGCAAACGTGGCTGCAACTGAAAACACTCTTTCATCAGGTATAAAGCCAACACTGTCTATGACAATTGTATCTTGCCATGGGTTGTAAAACACGCCTGGAATCTCGTAGTCAATGTTTGCGCTGTCAATTACAACACCAGCCAAATCCACAGCTACGGGAGCAAATGTATGCATTGACGGGGTTGGAGTGAACGACAAAGACTGTTTCCCGGACAAGTCTACAACTATGCCTTCTGCAGGCGTACTCCAACCAGGACCATGTGCGTATATATGCAAACGCGCATACGCTGCCGCAGAATCTGGGACATTAGCCGCTCGTGGACAATAACTCACGAACAGCGTATCAAATTGCGACTCAGGAACTTGCCATGAGGCTGACGTACCACCGTAGAACGATGAGTATGAAAAGTACTGAGCGCCGCCATTGGGCAACCCCACATCTTCAATTACAATTGAGTCTATGTCTAAAGGAAATGCAAACGAGGTGTTATTGATAAGCACGTCTTTAACACTGCAGTCGCAAGAACGTGTAAATCCAAACGGAGCCGTTTTGAGCCCAACCTCCATTTCCATAATCACTCCGCGACCTCGAATAACACCATCGGCTTGAATGTTGGGACAGGGGTCAGAACTACTAACATCTATAGTGCCCTGATACACTTGTGCAGCCGCGGGAGCAAACTCAATTTCGAGTCGCATAGTGTCTCGCGGCGCTAGCGTTCGCGGGAAGTCTCCAGGGCCGTAGTTGACAATTGCGAAGCCGGCAGGAACCTGGATATCGTCAACAACAACGTCAATTGTACTCACATTCTCTACTTGAGCTGTTCGAGTGAGTATATCTCCGACCTCAACATCACCAAACAATGTATTTTCAGAAACGAAGAGTCGTGGAACAACAGAAGTTCCTGCTAGCGGAACCTCCCACAACTGTCCGTCAGCCCGATACTGCACAAAGGCGTCATCAGCCCTATCAACAGTTACGTCAGCTGGCGTGTACTGGAATTCGTATTCCACGCTGTCTTGAGCTGGTATGAATTGCGTGCTCGGGAAATTGGCAGGATTCACCAATGTCCACTTTGCTCCGGGGCTCAACAAAACAAAGTTTGTGAGAGACTGCTGCACACCTGTGCGATTGTGAATCCACACACTTGCACGCTGAGAGCCGCAACCGAGAACATTCTCTAACGTCAGTACTTCTGGTGTAAACTCAAACTCATCAATATACCCCTCACCGCGCACGGGAATACAAGCTACTGTAAAACATCGTTGTTCAAACAGACACAGCTGATCGAGGTATACCGAATCAGTCAGTGGTCTGAAGGTAACAGTAATATCTCTAGTAGCGCCGGGGTTAAGCGTGAACGATGTAGGCGTGACCTCGAACACTTCAGCGCGCTCGAAGTAGAACGACATAGCAATGGCATCGATACCAGTGTTGCGCACGGTGACATTCACCGACCCGGTTTGACCTACCTTTACCAAGCCCACATCTAAAGAGTCGATTGTGAACTCAGCATCAGTATCTAACCCTATAGCACGAAACGGAATATATTTTTCTACAGTACACGTATGACCATCAGCAGTAGTAAATGAAGCTCGGAACACAATGGTGTCGTCAAACACTCCTGAGCGTTCTGGTTTGAATCTAAAATAGCTTTGCGGATACCCAGTAGCAGGCTCTAGAGTTGTTGGTAGTACTAATCGCCGGCCCGTGATACCTTCTGGCAAAATGACGGTGTCCATTGAAATTGGCCGCTCGATCATGTTTTGCCATGTCCATTGCAATGCCTCACTCAATTGTCCCACGCAGATGCGTCCGAAATTGTGCTGACCTTCTATTTCTCCGCCAGCTGGTCGGTTAATAACAAACACGTCGGCAATAGTTGCTGAAATTGGGATATATGTGGTGTCAACACAGTCTGTACTCACAATTTTGAGCGTATCTGAAAAGACCTGGTTTGTGTCGCGATTGGCAAACCTGACTGTTATTTCCATGGTTTCACCGACGGCCACAGTTGCAGGTAGTGGTTTGGATGTAGACCACGATGTGAAACCAGGCGGTAAACTATTCAAGATATCATCGATGCGAATAACCTGAGGTGCTGTGCCGCGATCGGTGATATTCGTGACCTCAATTGTGCGCTCTACAAACTGTTGCTCTTGACAGCCTGCGTACAACGTGTCAAAAACTATCGACGTCTCCGAGTAGTCCAAGCCTCCAAGTCTCGTAATTTCATAGTCTACATAAGGCTGCCGCCCACACCTACCATACTCTGGCGGCTCTCGGAAATACACCCGAGATTTAATAAGACCAACCTTGTCTGTTTCCATGCGAACGATGATGGTGTCCGGTTGGTCTTGAACCAATGGAATTCGTGTATTGCCGCCAATTGGGCCGGTACCATCTGGGTACCAAAGAGAAAAGAAGTTGTGATCACCACGATTTTCTGGAAATTGGTTGACGTTCCAGTTTGACCATCTCAGCATCAGTGGCTGAAATGGACAGGCCGCGGTATCCCACACTACTAGGGTGTCGAACCAGACTCTATCACAGTACACAGTTTCACGAACATTCGTTCGATAACTAGAGCCTGCATCACCGTTGAATACGGAGTCGATAAACATGCTTTGAGGGAAGCTGAAGTCGGAATCAGTGAGTCGGCCTCCGCCTCGCAACTCGCCATACATGCCATTATCTGAAGCATCACAAAGGTCGAAGTCGTTTTCGGCGCCATTGCATCGGAAATGGAGCTGTAATCCCTCGCTGGCATCTGTGTCGACGTACTCTCGATATAGACATATCATTTCGCTTTCGGTGACGGCTTTTGACCACACGCGAATTTCGTCCATCTGACCCCTCATATTGCGAAAAACATCGGGGTCGTCTGTGATGCCATTGATACTTCCAAACATGGTGCGCAATTCCGGCTCGTCGCGAACTGGATACAATGAATTGGCCGGATTCGAAGCATTTGAGCTGCTGCCAAAGAGGTAGCCATCGATGTACAATGAAACAGTTTGGTCAGCTCCATCAAACACAGCAGCTACATGCGTCCACGTGTTGTAAAAGTCCCCAAATGGAACTTGAACTCTTGAGTCATCCCCGGAGCCTCCATTGGGAACGGGGCCATTCACAGTAAACGTAAGTCGATTGTTCTGATCGATGAACAGAACCCAAGAATCGTTATTGTCACTTTGCGCGTCGGGGTGCGGCCCCCAATACCCACCCAAGAATTGCACATTTCCCGGTTGCGGGATGATATTGACATACATCTCCACTGTCATTGCATTCTGCAAGTTCATTTCATTCGGGCTAAACGGTACATCGATGTAGTGCGCATCACGACCTGAGCTTACGGTGAATGTGGCCGCTTCTTGCCAGCAACGCCGCAAATCGCTCACGGTGTCGCAAACTTGGGCCGATGCATTGATTGACAATGCGAGCAACACTATGAATGAAATCTGTACGAACTTCAGAAAGTCGCTGGTAAACGATGTCTTGAGGTACTTGTGCATGGAAACAGATTGCCACTTTTTTGCTTTTTGTGCAAACAACTCTTGTATAAATAAGTGTATTAGAGCGAACTTGTTACTGATTTAGCACACAAAAGAACTCACAACAACAGCGAATACTTAGTGTTTACAGGCATTTATAGCTTCTTACGACGTGGAAACCCAGCTGTGCAATCTGGTGTGATTCCATACAAAATTGTGGACGATAATGCATATGTGCTTTTGGTGACATCGCGCAAGAAGAAAAAATGGATCCTCCCAAAAGGCGTTGCCGAGACTCCTATGACACTGCAAGAGTCTGCCACAAAAGAGGCTTGGGAAGAAGCGGGAGCCCTCGGTATTGCTGGACGTTCCTCGATAGGCACATTGCGATACAAAAAAAAGGGTGTCGAGATATCTTGCACGTACTACCCGTTACGCGTCACAAAACTCACCCGCCACTACCCTGAAATGAAATTCAGAAAACGCAAGTGGGTCAAACTCGTCGATGCTCACAAATTTGTGAAGTCGAAAGACTTGCAAAAGCTTCTAAAAGCGTTTAAGCCTCCACGGTAGTACATAATGTGTGTAGACCATCTGAACTAGTCCTCCCATTCGTCCCAGTCTACCTCGTCGATTGTACACATGACTGAAATAAAATCATTGAACGAAATTTCCTCTGGTTCCAGTGGCAACGGTGGCAATTGCACTTGGTAAAAGCCGTCGGCTGTCCTGTTCTGCGGGTTCAAATCAATGCGCAAACGCGCCATGCGATCTTCGCCAAAATCGATAGTTACGGGCATGAGAGCGCGAAAATCATCCTGTACATTCTCTTGCGACCAGCGCACATTCACAACCCAGTTTTCGCCTACTTTCTTCGTATCAGTAGCGATTGAGTACGACGGATATTCTGCTCGGTACACCCACTGGTCAAAGAACCATGTGAGGTCGATTTGACAGTACTTTTCCGCTACTTTTTGAAAATCTGCGGTAGTTACACGACGTCCAATATTTGTTGTGTAAAACTCTTTCATCATCGCCCAAAACGCACGGTCGTCCATCTTGTTGAGATCTGTCATCATCATGCGTAGCATATGCACAAACAGCGCGCCTTTCTGATAAGCCAACAGCTGATAGTCACCACGAGTAACATCTGAACTCATTCTGAAGCCCAAATTGAGTGGCGCTTGCGGCGCACCATCTGAAAACGCGGATTTGCGCAGGGTCACGATGTTTTCCATTTCTTCTTCGAGAAAGTCGTAGAACATCTGCGGGTTTTGTAGACTCTGTTGTGTGTAGTAGTAGGCATAGTATTCAGTGAAGCCCTCAGAGATCCACTGGTCGCGGTACGATGCCCAACTTACCTGGTGTCCCCACCATTGGTGTGCAACCTCGTGTGCGCGAAATGCCTCTTGAAAGCCATTGTCCACATCATCCGTCATAAACGTCACACCACTCATAACGATCATTTGCGGAAAACTCTGTCCATATCCACCCGGGATTTCTGAAACATAGAAGTGGTCACCTGGCACCTCGCCTAGAAGCTGCGTGTAAAACGTGTAGCTATTCATGACAGTTTCCGCAACAAGGTCTTCATAGTTATCGCCCACTACCATGCCTGAATGACCGTGCTTATTCTTGAAAATGGTAAAGTCAGGAAGACCTTCTCTCGTACGAGTGATAGACTCATACACACCGATTGCAAATGTTGCCATCATAGCATCGCCGTAGCTTTGCCATTTACTCAGCCTTCTGCCGTTTTCTACCTGTTCTTCGATCTTTTTGCCAATCGAAACAAGCGTGAATTTCTCTTCGATATCAAACGACAGTTTGTAAGTGGCTGGCATGAGATAACCTGTTTGCGGCAACCAATCTGTATTGCTGTACAAACCATACCATGTAAAACGAGGAATCTTGAATATGTATGGGCCGTCGTAAGAAACTATGACTGCGTCCATGTCACCTGGATACAACTCATAAGGCATTTCAAACATCACATACGAACCTGCCTGTCGAAACTCGAGCTCTTGTCCATCCATCGTTGCAACACTTGTCACGCCCAACGAGCCAAAGAGTTTGAAACTCAGCCATTTACCTATGGGCTTGGCAACAGTGAAACCGATCTGGGCTTGTACGGAGATTGATGGCTCGTTGACAACAGTAGAAACCTCATATTCGTTAATGTGAATTGAGCCTGAGTTGTCAACTTCAGGTGTACGAGATGCTTCTCTTTCTTGTGTAGACAACCACTGAGCTACTTGTGTAAATCGTTCTTGTTGTGTGGTAGTTGACTGTTTGAAAAGGCGGACATTTTCAAATTCTTCTGGTTGCACCACAGCAAGAAACGGTTTACCGGATTGAGGGTAAAAACACGCACCAAACCCGTAGCTGTTGCTCCCGGTAACGGCGAGTTCAAATACTGAGGGAAACACATAGTCAAATGAAAACCGCTCTGTTTCTTGGCGCGAAACCAACGCTTGCTTGAAACGCTTGAAACTACCGAAATCGGAAGCCTCGACACCTGGAACATGGGTGAGGTGTTTCATCAAAGAGTCGGTGGTGCGGTCACCAAAAAATATCGTGAATTCACCAATGAGTGTGTCGAGTGTTTGTACTCCCAAACTGCGCTGCATGGCATCTCGTTCAACCTGAATGGGTGGAGTCACTTTCAGCTTTGCGTCACCTTCAAACGTGAAGCCATACAGCCTTCCATCTACTGGTGTTAGTGGAAACAAGTGTCCATCAATGACTTCTATCTGAATCCCATTGTTTTCGTATGTCCAATTTGAGATTGCAAATGCCGAATCACTGTCCATCTGCATACTGTCAAACTGTAGAGCAATATTGAGAGATTCTTCATTTCTAGGGCTGTGTGGAACGCCTTGCGCAAGTGCACTTGAGGAGCTGAATTGGGTAGCGGCAAGCAACATCAGGCAGAATAGATACTTCATACAAGTCAGAGTTTGTGGTACAAAAAAAGGCGCTGCCGGTTTGGGCAACGCCTTACAAAATTACAATACTTGAGTAAAACTCAAATACAGACTCTTACTTCATATTTGACTCGAGAACATCAACAAAGCCCTTGACACCACCTTTGATGTATCCAGGTTGTTTCCATACGGCTTTGCCTTCTGAATCCAACAATACAAATGTTGGAAAGCCTGTTACTTTGTACTTTTTCTGAAGCGCGCGATTTTGCTCTTGTTCAGCAGCAGAGAGCTTGGTTTTGCGAGGAAAATCCACTTTCATCAACAAAATGTTCTCATCTGCCCACTTCTGAAATCCATCTTTCTGAAACACTTCAGCATCTTGTTTCTTGCACCAACCACACCAGTCAGAGCCGGTGAAGTTCAACAAGACATACTTCTGTTGATCTTTGGCCGTCGCCATGGTTTGGTCAAAATTTGTTTGCCATCCACCGGCGATAACCGCAGCACTTGCGGCAACGACGATCAAAGCAGCTATAAAAGTCTTCATATTTTTTCCGTTTCTTTGAGTTAGTAATTTCAATTCAATAGCCCTGCAACGAGAGAAGAGCTCAAAAAGTTCCAACTATTTACAGCGAGCCAAATGCCCGGCTCACCAGGTCTTCTTGCTCAACTGCGTGATAGTCCGCATAACCTGTCGCTGTTGAAGCGCTATCGGCGCGGCCGATATAGTGCAATTTCTGGCTCACATTCAAGAGATCCATTATTTTCAAGGCCACTTGATTCCATGCCCCCATGTTCTTTGGTTCCTCTTGAACCCAAAGCACATCAGATGCGTGTTCGTACTTGCCAAACAAATCTCTCAGCTTCTCAGAATGCAAAGGATACAGCTGTTCAAGGCGCACAATGGCGACATTGTTGGCTTCCAAAGCAGAACGCTTTTTCTCCAAATCATAGTACACCTTGCCAGAACACAAGAGTATTCTCTTCACATTCTCCGGTTTGGCATGTGTATCATCTATGATTTCCATGAATGTTCCTTCAGTGAAATCTTTCACATGAGAGACCGGTAGACGCAGGTTGGCTTTTGGAGACATCACAATCATTGGCTTTTTCACTGGTCCAATGACTTGTCTGCGCAATGCGTGGAATAGTTGTGCAGGTGTTGTGAGGTTCATCACAAACATATTTTCTTCTGCGCATAGCTGTAGATATCGCTCCAGTCTAGCACTAGAGTGTTCTGGTCCCTGCCCCTCATATCCATGCGGCAACAGCATAACCAGATTTGAGCGTTGATTCCATTTTTGCTCGGCAGATGAAATGAACTGATCAATTATGATCTGCGCCCCATTTGAGAAGTCACCAAACTGAGCTTCCCAAATCGTGAGTGCTTCCGGGCGTGACACTGAGTACCCGTATTCAAAACCGAGTACGGCCATTTCTGACAATGATGAATCAAAGACAGTGAAGCGAGCTTGGTTGTCGGTGAGTGCATTCAAAGGAATAAACTCAGATTCGTTGACGTTATCCGTAAGAACAGAATGTCGATGTGAGAATGTACCTCTACCGGAATCTTGACCAGAAACTCGAACTGGGTATCCATCCATAACAAGTGAACCAAATGCGAGTGCTTCACCTACTCCCCAGTCAATTCCTTTGTCTTCCGTCACAGCTTCCATTCTCTTCTGCAACAAATTCTTCAGCTTGCGATGCACCGTAAAGCCTTCTGGGAACGTGTTTAGCCCTTTGGCAATAGCCTGCGCCTGGTCCGTTGGAATGGCCGTGTGCACAGGACTGAATACGATGTCTTCTACTTTGTGTGGACGCAGGTGCACCGTTGCTTTTTCACCAGATGCTTGGTCAAACGCATCTTCGCACTGTTGCTTAAACTCATCGTTGATTTTTTGAAGCTCTTCTGCCGATGCGAGTCCTTCTGCCTGAAGTCGGCGGCCATACAACACTGACGGAGCTTCCAGAGCACGGATTTTCTTGTACAAGAGCGGCTGAGTATACCCAGGCTCGTCTTGCTCATTGTGTCCATATTTGCGATAGCACAACATGTCAATCACAACATCTTCTTTGAATGCATTGCGATACTCAACTGCAAATGCAGCGGCGCGAAAAACGGCTTCTGGATCATCTGCATTCACATGCACGATGGGAATTTTGAACCCT
>JAUHYX010000121.1 GCA_030426285.1 bacterium | reverse complement strand
ATGGGACGCAGACTCATCCTTTACCAGTAAACCTTTGATACTTCTATGATGCCACAAAAGCATATCATCTGACATTAGCAGCTCGTTAGAACTGTTAGTTCAGTGTAAAGGGCAGATTGTCTACGCGTTACTCACCCGTGCGCCAGTGTCCACTTCGTGCAAGCACGAAGCTTCTCCTTGACTTGCATGTGTTAAGCACGCCGCCAACGTTCGTCCTGAGCCAGGATCAAACTCTCCGTTGTATATCTTTTGATGTTATCTCAAATATCGAAACAGTTTGATTACCTGTTTGTTTTCAGGTTGCCTTCTCCCAATTCAATGCATGCATTAAATCAAGATCAGGTCGTTATACTCGTCAGTTATTGACAAGGTTATGCTCTCGCGTTTTCCTTGCCTTCATGTGCTTCCTGTTTTCAAAGAACGTCTCCCGATCCCTGTTTTCTTCACCCGCTTTCGCAAGTGTCAGTGGCGTTGCCGCCGCGATCAGAAGAGCTACAAACTTACGGCATTAAGTCACTCGATGCAACTAAAAAGTTGCGATAATGTTAAAAAAGTTGTGGGCAGCCTTCAAACAATCGCCTTCCAGCACATAGCTGCCAGCCCGTTAGGCCGCACAGCTAAGCCATTTGCGCATCATCAACCTGATATTCACAACTGCCACATTTTTTTGAATAATTCTTTGATTCAAGTTGAAAAGTGGTGTGATGGATGTTGTATAACCGTGCAACTTCTTGCTGTACAGCGTTCAGAACAACGTCTCCGTATTGCAGGGATTCAACAACAACATGAGCACTAAGAGCAACTTCTTCACCAGCAGGTTGCCAAATATGCAGATCGTGTACGCCCACGACATTCTTTACGTCAGCTATTGTGTGTTGCACTGCCTCGACATCTACATGCCCAGGCGCGGCCTCCATAAATACGCGGATGGTTTCCCGAACAACTCCAATCGCGCTCTTAAAGATGATCACTGATATCAGAAGTGACAGTGCCGTGTCTACCCACTGTGCTCCAGTATACAAGACAATCAATCCACCGACAACAACACCAACGCTTGACAACAGATCCGTCATCACATGCAAATATGCACTGCGTGTATTGATGCTTACAGAACCGTGAAGGAGCCAAGCGGCTATGATATTGGCAACCAAACCAATGCCAGCGACTATGAGCATGGGTATTGGGAGGATGTCCTGCGGGGCGCTAAACCTCTCAATTGCTTCGATGACGATGTACACACATATAACGAGGAGAGTCACACCATTGGCGAGAGCGGCAAGCATCTCTGCACGCCTAAGCCCAAATGTATATTGATTGGAAACATCCTTGAAGGGTCGAGCTGCCAGTCGAATGGCGAACAAGGATAGTAACAATGCGGCTACATCAGTAAGCATATGACCAGCATCGCTGAGCAATGCAAGGGAGTTGCTGTAGATCCCACCGACCACCTGCGCCACAAATATCGTACCTGTAAGTACGATAGCCCACCCTAGCTTGCGAGAGTCCGACGGTACATGGTGATGCCCTCTATGGCCACCTCCATGGTCGTGATCGCAAGTACTGCCGTGTGAGTGTTTGTGTTCGTCGCGAGTAGACATCAGTCAAACAACTCCGATTCTACTCTTGTACAGTACTTTTTATATGCAGATGCGGGTAGCTTGCGCACAATATGACGGTACTGTTCGCGGTCAATAAAGCCCTTAAGGGCGGCAATCTCCTCGAGACAAGCAATTTTGTACCCCTGCCGCTCTTCAACAGTATGAATGAACATACTGGCTTCGATCAAACTTTGCGGTGTTCCAGTATCAAGCCATGCAATACCGCGTCCCATACGCTGCGCACGCAAGCGTTGTTGATGCAAGTATTGGATATTGACATCGGTAATTTCCAGCTCGCCGCGGGGTCCGCGTTCAATTCCCTCTGCAATACTGACAACATCTGATGTATATATATAGAGTCCAGGAATCGCGAAGTGCGACTTCGGCTGTTTTGGCTTTTCTTCCAAGCTGAGGACTTGGCCACTCTCATCAAACTCCACAACTCCATATCTTTCGGGGTCCTGAACAGGGTAGGCAAATACTGTTGCACCTGTGTTTTGCTCAATAGCATCTGAGAGGAAGCTCAGTTTGCCATAGAACAGATTGTCGCCGAGTATGAGGCACACCTGATCATCACCAATAAACTCTTTTCCATAGATGAAGGCTTCGGCAATGCCTCCGGGTTGATCTTGAATTTTGTACTCAAGATTTAATCCTAGCCTACTCCCATCACCTAAAAGCTCTTGAAAAGCCGGTGTATCGTGCGGAGTACTTATAATGAGAATGTCTCGAATCCCACTCAACATAAGAGTTGATAACGGGTAGTAAATCATTGGTTTGTCGTATACAGGTTGCAGCTGCTTACTGTAGAGAGCTGTGAGGGGATACAATCTTGTTCCTCTTCCACCAGCCAAAATGATGCCTTTCGTGCGTGTCGCCATAATTCTTCCGTGTAGTGAAGTCACCAAAATACAAGAGATCGGTCAACTTTGCGAATGCATATGGCGCGGAAAGGCAAGGAAGGCCACAGCAGCGCTGACAAAAGCAAGAACTGCAAATGAAGCAAACACCCAATGTGTTGTAGCGCCTGTCACCACTCCGGCAACTGTTAATAGAAACGCACCCTGAAGCAGCTTCACAATAGTATAGAACGCCGTATTCGCTCTACCGATAATTTCTTTTGGTGTGAATTTCATGAGAAGCGTATTGCGAACCACCCGAATACCTGCATTGCACAGGCCTAAGGTGGCCGCGCAAACAAACAAGACTATGGGCGTCCACGACTGACTAAACACAAACTGCACTATCGCAAACACCGTGATGCCAATGGCGATGATCAAGCGGTTGTTATGCTTGAGCAAGTGTGGAACCACAAATCCAGCGATAGCAGAACCGAGCCCCCACGACAGTTCCAAGTCCCCGAATACATCGGCACCAAATTGAAGATAGTCACTTATATGTGCTGGCATGACCGCATTGGCAACCATGACAATAAGAAATGGAACCAGTGACGCAGCAAAAAACAAAAGATATCGTGGCCGATCGCGCAAGAACACAAAGCCAGCTTTTAGCGAAGCAAAGAATCGAGACTCGACATTTGCATCTGGTCGAAAGAGAGGCAGAAGTGCAAAGAGAATACAGGATAGCGCGAATGTGCCTGCATCTATTGCAAAGATGGTACTGAGTTCAACATGCTCGACCATTCTTCCACCAGCAAATCCTGCAACCATCATCGAGACCTGTCCTTGCACCTCCAAATAGCCGTTGGCCTTGCCATGCATTGAGCTAGGTAGCAACTCTTGCACATATGCTATGAGGGCGGGGTACCATAGGCCGTACATGAGTGAACCAAATACAAATACCATGGTAAGCAGCGTCATGATTGCTAGGCTCTCATCAAGTATTGAGGCGGCAAGCAACATCAAACAACCGGCTCCTTGCACAGTCATTAATACATGCTTTCGTGGAAATCGATCCACGAGGTATCCGGAAATAGGCATCCACAACACACCAAAAAAAGCGACCCCGGCTGCTAATGTTGCCAGCGCTGAACCTCCTGCCTCGTCAACAATGTACCATGGTACGGCAATCATTGTCACTCCTGAGCCAAAAGAGCTCACGACATTTGCGCATAACAGCAGGGGGAGATACAATTTTCTTGCCATTGAAGTGTAAAATCACTATTTCAGTTGCGAATACCTCGTTACAACTTATGAGTTATTCTGTATTGACCTTTAATTTTCGCTATTTTTAGAGAGCTTACCATGTCAATCAAACTGCGCATGAACCTGCTGGCGATCGGTGCAGTTGTCGCCATACTACTCACTAGCGGGTTTCTCGCTTGGCAACACTATACCATAAAAGATTTCTCAAACACGGAGATCACGCTTCATCACCTTGAAATCCTATTGCTTGAGCAGAGGCGCAACGAGAAGGACTTTATCATGCGCAAGGATCTCAAATATCAGCAAAAGTTTATTGAAACAGATATTGAGATTCAGAACAAATTTTTGGAGTTAGAAGAGCTTGTACGCACAACAATTGGAAGAGACGACGCAGTTCTAGCACTGCACAAACAGGTTGACGAGTACGAAAAGCACTTTTTGCAGTTGGTAGAGGCTTACGAGGTTATCGGGCTCAATGAAAAGGTTGGGTTGAGAGGCAAGCTGCGAGCGGCAATTCACGAAGCTGAAGCTGAGATTGAACTGGCTGATAATTATCGGTTGCATAGCGATATGCTGATGTTACGCAGACGCGAAAAAGATTTTCTGTTGCGCTTTGATGAGAGTTATGTTGGCAAATTTGAGAAAGACTTTGAGAAGTTTATTGGTGACATCGAAAGCACTAGCTCAATTTCACCGGACACGCGGGAAAGAATTCTGGCTAAAGCTCATGTGTATAGAACTGACTTCTTAGAACTTGTGCACAAATACAAGGAAATTGGTCTGGATCAAAGCTCGGGAATGCAGGGCACAATGCGCAGTTCGATACATGCAACTGAAGAAAGCATAGCAGCAATCAACTCGGTTGTCGACGAAGAGTTGGCTACCAGTGAAGCCAACATCGTCACGCTCACCCTAGTTATTGTTTGTCTGCTTTCGCTGCTAGTTTTGATTTACAACTTAAAGTCCTCGGCAGGAATTCGACGCCCACTTGAGCGTCTAGTCGAAGTTGCTGACGCTGTAGCCGAACGCAACTATAATGTCCGGACAGAGATAGAGTCAACTGATGAAATTGGACATCTTGCCAAGACATTGGATGGTATGATCCTGCAAATTTCCTCCTCTACAGCAACAATTGAGCAAGAGCGCAATGCCATGAAGGAAAAAGCCGATACGGCGATTGCGGCTGCTAGTGAAAAGCAGCTGTACTTGGAGGAGCACTTGGCGAGAGTCTTTAATGCTCTGCGCATGATTCAACAACGGAATCTGTCGCAGCGTCTCAATCACGACAAAGATGACGAGATCGGTCAGTTGATTGAGACCTACAATGCGATGCGCAACGACCTGGCAAGCATTATCCAAGTATTACAGAAGGAAGCTGAAGGCATTTCCGAGGCTGCGAGCTCAATTGCTACATCTACAGAAGAGATGTCGCTCACAGTGTCTGAGCAATCAATGCAAATTCGCGAAGTCGCAGCAGCCATGGAAGAAATGAATGCGACAATTGGTGAAACAGCAACCAATACAACTCATGCGTCTGAACTCGTTGAAGCTACGATAGGCAATACGAACGAAGGCCGCGACGCCATGAATCGCACCATTGAGGGAATGCGTCGGATTGCAGATGTTGTGGAACAAAGTTCTATGGTTATGGGCAAATTGGGTACTTCCAGTGAAAAGGTTGGTTCAGTAGTCAATGTTATTGAAGAGATTGCCGATCAAACGAACCTCCTTGCACTCAATGCCGCAATTGAAGCAGCACGTGCTGGAGAAGCAGGTCGCGGGTTTGCAGTGGTGGCCGACGAGGTACGCAAATTGGCCGAACGCACGCAAACTGCAACACGTGAAATAGGACAGATGATTGCGGAAATTCAGACTGATACCGCCACGGCTGTGGAATCTTCCAATACCGCAGCTGTTGAAGTTGAGCAAGGTATAACGCTGGCAAACAATGCAGGATCAGTGTTGGAGCAGATCGTGAACAATATTAGCAATGTTGGTGATGTGTTTTCACAAATTGCGGCAGCCAGTGAAGAGCAATCAGCAACATCCAATGATGTAGCACGTTCTATTGAAACTGTTAGCGCAGCTTCAGAACAGAGCACAACTGCTATTCACAGTGTAGCTCAATCAGTTTCTGGCCTCAACGAACAAGCAGGTAATTTGCGCGCGCTTGCTGATACATTTGTGTTATCAGCAAATCGAACCCTTACCTCGGGCGACCATTCAGCGATTGACGAAAGCAAAATGCTCAAACAATAGACATTGGAACACAGGCTCAAGTGATAACGGGAATAGGCACTGACATTGTAGAGATCGACCGTATTGAGAGGTCGATTGCGCAATACGGAGATCAATTTCTACTCAAGTATTTTTCTGAGGCTGAGCGCGAGTACTGCTTAGGCAAGCCTCGCCAAGCAGAACATATTGCTGTTCGTTTTGCTGCCAAGGAAGCATTGTTCAAGGCTGCCAGTACAATTTTTCCCGAGCAGTACAATTGGAGCCAGGCAAGTATAGAACACAGCAAATTCGGTGACCCTCGATTTGTGTTTTACGACGCCCTTGACGCTCCATTCTCGCCATTCAAGGTACTTGTTTCTCTTTCACACACACATCGGTATGCAAATGCAATGGTGATTGTTGAAAAAATCTTTTGATCAAAGTTCGTGAGCCAGTATATTTGTAGTCTTTCCCGGAGAGGTGGCCGAGTGGCTGAAGGCGCGCCCCTGCTAAGGGTGTATGGGTTAATAGCTCATCGAGGGTTCGAATCCCTCTCTCTCCGCGACAATCATAAGCTCTCAAAACACATGGTTTTGGGAGCTTTTTTTGTTTCCGATCTCAACCCCAGAACATGTTTCTCCGCGTGTAGCGTCTACGTATATTGTGATTCTGACCGCGGTGACCGCTAGAGGTTTCCGATTCAGCAACAATGGACATACACATTTCAAAACACACTCGTTCGGTAAACATGAAGAAAGTTCTTATTCAGTTTGCGCATCCAGCACGCTCCAAATCAAGCATCAACAATGCCATGCGCCGTGCGGTAGAGGGGCTAGATAATGTGACAGTGAATGACTTGTATGCCATGTATCCCGAATTTCTCATTGATATCGAAAGAGAACAAGCACTATGCGAGCAGCATGATATCATTGTTTTTCAACATCCATTCTATTGGTATTCCACTCCTGCTATTATGAAAGAATGGCAAGATTTGGTGCTGCAGCACGGATGGGCATTCGGATCAAAAGGAAATGCGCTGCGCGACAAACTGTATCTTCAGGCATTCACTGCCGGGGGAGATGCCGACACGTTTCAAGAACACGGAAAGAACTTTTTTACAATTCGTGAGTTTATGGCTCCGCTCATTGCAACCGTGAGCTTGTGCAAAATGCAGTGGCTGCCTCCCTTCGTGGTTACCGGCGTTCATAGGGGTCTTCCCCAAGACAAAGTGCAGTATTACGCAGAACAATACAGAAAAGTAATTCTCGCTTTGCGCGACAAACACGTGGATTTGAACGCAGCCTCCCAAGCTGAGTCTATAAATGCCAATATTGATAGCGTGTTGCTGGAGGTGGTGTAGTGGACGGCTTTCTCCTTCAGCTCTTTATTTTTCTGGCAGCAGCTGGTGTTGCCGTTCCCATAGCAAAAAAACTAGGGCTGGGCTCAGTTCTCGGGTATCTCGTTGCTGGCGTAGCAATTGGACCTTTCGGTTTGTCCCTCGTGAACAACATCGAGAGCATTATGCACTTCACCGAATTTGGTGTGGTCATGATGTTGTTTTTAGTCGGTCTTGAGCTTCGCCCTTCTTTATTGTGGAAAATGCGTGTCCCCATTCTAGGAGTTGGTGGGACTCAGGTTGTGTTAACCACAGCAATTATTTGCTTGGTCGGCCTTTACTTTTTGCCATGGCAACAGGCATTAGCAGTGGGCCTAACCCTTTCACTTTCATCCACCGCTATTGTGTTGCAAACATTGAAAGAGCGCGGACAAATGGATACAAGTGCTGGGAGATCAATTTTCTCAGTTCTCTTGTTTCAGGACTTGGCCGTCATACCCATGCTTGCAGGTATCCCGCTGCTCGCAACTTTGTCTATGAGTGGAGACGCTCATACCAGTGCGGCACTTTTTGACATCAATTCATTGCCCGCCTATCAGCAGGCATTGATAACGGTGGCCGCGATTGGGT
This sequence comes from bacterium, assembly GCA_030426285.1. Taxonomy (GTDB): domain Bacteria; phylum Bacteroidota; class Ignavibacteria; order Kapaibacteriales; family UBA7675; genus JAUHYX01. The sequence continues at coordinate 2,602 of JAUHYX010000121.1, read as the reverse complement.
TAGTACTTGTGGTGGGAAAATATGCGTCTGGCCCCATGTTTCGGTCCATCGCTGCAGCAAAAGTCCGCGAAGTATTCGTCGCTTCGGCATTGGGACTTGTTATTGGTACGTCCGTGCTGATGCTCTTAGTTGGACTCTCACCTGCTCTAGGCGCATTTCTTGCCGGAGTAACGCTTTCAGACAGTGAGTTTAGACATCAACTAGAAAGTGATATAGACCCAATAAAGGGGCTCCTTCTGGGAATTTTCTTCATATCAAGTGGTGCATTGCTCAACTTTGCTTTGATCGGTGAGAAGTTTGCAGTCATTGTGAGTATGGCACTTGGATTGATGACTGTGAAGTGGTTGATCCTTGTTCTCATCGGAAGGGTCTTCAAGATTCACAAGGACGACAGACCTCTATTCGCCGTGTCAATTGCGCAAGGTGGGGAATTTGCATTCGTACTTTTTCAAATGGCGCGAAGCAACGGAGTTCTCCCGGCTGACGTAATTGAACCCATCCTCTCCGCAGTGGCCATATCGATGTTTTTAACACCAATTGTGTTTGTGCTGTATGACAAGTGGGAGTCCAAGAAACCAACAGAATCACCTGAGCAAGAACCAGATTTTGTTGACAAAAAGGGGCACCGCGTTATTCTCGCTGGATTTGGCAGATCGGGAACGGATGTAGGGCGGTTCTTGCAGTCAGCGGGTATCACGCCCGTTATTCTCGACCACGATGCTCACAATGTCAGTATCCTTAGAAAGTTTGGTTTCGAGGTATACTTTGGTGATGCTACGAGGCTGGATTTGCTGGAATCGGCGGGTGCACATGATGCCGAGTTGTTAATTGTTACAACTGGAGATCCTGAGAGTTCATTGCACCTTATTGAGATTGCGCACAAGCATTTCCCACATTTGAAGATAGTTGCGAGCGCACAGAATCGCAGAACTATGTATGAAATGATGGATTTGGGGGTCACTAATGTGTTTAGAGAAACCTTTGGCGGAGCATTAGAGGTTGGCAAAGCGGCACTGAAAGAGCTTGGCATGGAACCGTACAGAGCACATCGGCTCGCTCTAATTTTTCAGAAAAAAGACAGAGAAATCGCCTTTGAGATGTACAAGCTGCGCGGTGAAGAAAACTCATATATTTCCAGTTTTCACGAACACCACGCGAATTTGGAAAAAATCATGGAGTTAGACATTGCCGACGATAGAGGTGAGATTGACAAAGCATGGACTTCTAAGAGTCCAGAGTCGTAACAAAACACGAAGTAACTAGGGGGTTTTTATGAATGGAAAGAAGGTATACCTGCAGGCACAGTGGAAACATCTAGTTCTGGCAAATTACGCCGTTCCGGACAGCGTGTTGGAACCGTACTTACCTGACAACTGTGAACTGGACAAATATGAAGGGTCAGCGTACCTCAGTCTGGTTGCATTTCAATTCAAGGAAACAAAAGTGTATGGGCTCAAGTGGCCTGGCTACACAAATTTCCCGGAATACAACCTCAGATTTTACATCAAATTGAATGGGGTTCGCGGAGTTTGTTTTATCCGAGAATATGTTCCATCAAAGCTCATTGCGTGGATAGCACGTAGCGTCTACAATGAACCGTATAAGGCCGCGAATTTGCAAGACATTGTTGAAAGCAACGCTGAAACTATTGCGGCGCAGTACAGTTTGAACGACCAAGGAGCTACATTTAATGTGGTGGTAAAAGGGAACAATTCTCCGTACGAACCTCCCTCCGACTCTATTGAGCATTTCTTCAAGGAGCATGAATTGGGTGTTGGTCGCTCCAAATCCGGCGAGACAGTTACGTACAATGTACATCATCCGATTTGGCGCGTGTATCCAATTCAAGAATATGCACTCTCGATAGATTGGGAACGAGTATACGGCCAGCAGTTTTCATTTTTACAAGGTCGTGAACCAAACTCACTGTGCTTTGCCGAAGGTTCTGAGATTACGGTGTTCAAACAAAACTGAAGCATACTCAAGTGGCTGGATGACTAAGTGGGGGTTGCAATGTGTTTGGCTTGTTAGGGTGGCAACGTGTTTGGCTTGTTAGGGTGGCAACGTGTTTGGCTTGCTAGGGTGGCAATGCAAGGGCCACTTTTCAGATATTGTGGATGCACGTTAAGAAAAAACTGTCCTGTACGCCGGGGGGGACAAGCCCCCTCCCCTACACAAGAATTTCGCCATTTTCTCGATACATGTCAACTCGCACACAATCCAAAAAAGACTCGTCCTCCGAAACATGCGCCTTTTCACGGCAATTGTTTTCAAAAGATGGATGATAACACTCAAGCCAATTATCGACTGCGTATATTTGCACCATGAAAGTACATGGAATCAGTTTTGGCAAAAATGTCGTGAAATACGACTACCCAATTTCGGAAGCGATCCTCTCTATCCTGCCATTGTGCGACACATTTACTGTTGCCGTTGGTGCATCGGAAGACAGCACTAGGGAACTCATTGCAAACACTCAGCCCGAGAGAGTAGCAATTCTCGACACTGTGTGGGATGAGACATTGCGACACGGCGGAAAGGTTCTAGCCGATGAGACCAACAAAGCGATGAAAACAACCCCTACCGATACTGATTGGATCTT
>JAUHYX010000120.1 GCA_030426285.1 bacterium | reverse complement strand
GTAGTCCCACAGCAGTTTATTCGGGTCTGAGTACGATTCACAATGCGGACGGTGCACGTAGAAGAGCTGTGTCGAGGGTGAAAAGAGTACAGCGCAAAACGCTGTGTGATCTCCCTTACCCTTGAGCGATAAGTTCGGGTCAACGTATGCAGGCCCGCGGGCATCGTCTGGTAGCTTGTCGTATTCTCTGAAGAGCTCTTTCGGGAAAATGATACCAGAGACGGCCTGCGGCTTACATTGGGCTTGTGACCACTCTACGTCATCTACGATCATGCGTATTGTGCGCATGTGCGCTTCTGAAGTTGCTGGGTACTTCTCTGGCCAGACACTGCCCATGCGACCAGTCAGGATTCGGGTAGATGTAGACATGGTCGCGCTCAATGCCGTCTTCGGCTTCCTTAAGAAGCTTGTTCGCAAGGCACTTCGGGTGCAAGTTATTACCAAGCATGAGCATGGTGCCGCCTGTGCGCATAGATTTCCACGCTTCAATAATCTTGTCTAGTCTCTGCGTGTTGGCTTCTTCTTTGAAGCTCGATGCGCTCGTTTCCAGGTCGTCTGCAAGAATAAAGTCAGGCCTGTCCATGTGCACGTTGTTTCCGCGCACTGACCTGCCCGGTGAGAATGGCGAGACGTACATCGTGCGGCTAGTGGTGTCTGATCTAATTGTGAGCATGTCTAGTGAGCTTTGCACCACGGAGAGTTTGTAATCTCCAGAGAGCCGTGGGTTGTTTGTCACAACAAACTCGACAGCTGACATCAGCAGTCGCGCCTTTCTCAGGTCTTCAGCGTACGTCCCACAAATGGGTGCTTGACCTGTGAGCATTTTCCAGATCATAACCTTCAGGCCGTAAGCCGTCTTGGCGAGGTCACGGTGCGCGAGGTGCCAATGGATACCTGGCACCTCAACGCTAGCAACTATGCGTCTGTGCAAATGGCCTGGCTTTGAGTATCCTTGCCTGTGCGCTTCTGGTGGAAAGTACACAGTGTCAAAGTACCAGAAGTCCTTTTCTGCACGTTGCATGCGCTTTATTTGTTGGTTCAATGTGGCGTCATCGCCTGTGAACCCTTCTGAGGGCGCGAGGAATGCTTCGGCCTTAACCTCGGCTCGAAGCTTCTCCATTGATTCGGTAAAACCCATAACTCTGCCTTCGTCAAATAAGAGTGTTTAGTCTTTCATGTCTTTTGCCTGTTCCCATATCTCAACGATCTCGCGCTTTGTAAGGCTCGGCTCTAGCATTCGCATCATGCGCACAATGACCTTCGCATGCGGGTTGCGAATCTTGTGCGAGATGTCCGTTTCCAAGAGCACTTTCTGCGCGCGCGTTACTTTGTCGATAAGGGTTACTTGCTCTTTGACAGGCATGTCTACATCAATCTGAATGCGGGCAAGGACCTCTATGAGCATTTCGGAGAGTGACGCTCGGATAGAACCATCTTCTACTTGTCTTCGCAACTCTGACTTCTTTTGTTCCAGTGCCTGCGCTTGCTTGTTCTTCTGTTTAACGCTCGGCTTGCCCAGCGTACCTTCCTTGTGTTGTTTGATCGCATAGCGAACTTGGGCAGGTGTCACGTTGTGCTTCTGGGCAATCTCGCGAACGGACATCTCTGGGTATTTCTTATGCGCTTCTGCGAGCGCGAGGCGTTTGTTGTATGTCAGCTTTGGCGCTTTGCGCTGCTTCTGGCCGGGTGTGTGCACTAAATTTTTCATTGAAGAGCCCATTCTGGTTGCGCGGTAGTGGTCAGCTCGCAGGCCGAGACAAAGCAATCAGAGTCTTTGCGCAAATCATCAATACTCGAGAGCGAGATGTCGCGAAAAACCGGTTGCAGGTGATGAGCCGCGAGCTCCAATACACGATGGCACTCATCTTGCGCCTTCGACGGGTCTGCAGCACTCGAGGCCGCTAGAAGGCCAATAGTTACTACGCGCAAAGGTGTTCCGGTCATATCGCCTCGGTCGGCCATGTAGATGTGCAGGCTCGTCCCTTTTTTGGGGGCTGTCACGTCGTCGCCAATGATCTTGATACCGATGTCACTCACGTGCACACCAATCGCGACGGCGTTGTCTTTCAGCGTTTGAAGGGCGAGCGCTTTGAGTTCTCTAAAAACTGCCATGGTGTTCCCTTGTCTAGTGTAAGAATAGAAACAGTGGTTCAGGTCTGCATGCCCGAGCTGTCAGTAGCGTGGCAGACCTGTGATTGTCACCGAACCGACATTAGGGTCCACACTTACCTTTTCTGGCTTCTGCAATCGTGCAAGCGTCCGCATTGCTCTGACGTAGTCCGAGTCTACACCAGCGGACATTTCGTTACTATACCCACCTATAAGACTCATCGCGAGCTTTGTGAGTATCCCGGCGTATGCGACGAGCAAGTCTTCACGGGCTGTGGCATGTTCTGGGTCGATTAAGTCTGCTTCAGTGTAGCCTGTCTCGCGCTCGATTGTTCGGTCGGCCGCGGGCGAGTATTGGTCGAAGTACGTTTGTTCAGGGTCTTCGCTTATGACTTTCCCTAGTTGCTCTACCAAGGTGCCTGGCATAAACGGTTCGATTTCAGGAAGTGTGTACATGCTCATTTTCCGAGCGTCCCAGTTGTGTTGTTGTGTGTACTTGTTTTGGCACAACATACTTCAGCTGTAAAACTTTTTTTTGCACCTGCACATGTGCAGAATTTCGGTGCGCCTGCAAGCTCATATTGCGTCTGTTCACAACGCCCACACAGCCAAGCAGGGCTGCCGTAGGTGGGTTCTTACATCACTTGCACAGGTTAAAGCCAAGCAATGCCGAAAATCAAAACACTCATTGGCGGAAAAGAAGTCGAGGTAGAACTTTCCGTAGACCAGCTCGCAGAAGCAGGTGGCGACGAGTTGAAAGCCAAGTTCGCGCCTGCAAAGCCGGCCGCGCAACCGGCCGCACCGAGCACGCAATCGCAGCCGGCAGAAACGCCCATCCTCGAAGTCGATAAAGCCGGCGGCCCGCTCGGACAGATTGCATCTGTCGTCGAGGTCGTGGGCAATCTTGCCAAGGTTGTCAATCGTATAGAGCAAAACCTCGGTACGGTGACAACTGAAATGGAAACCACAAAGAAAGAGCGCGAACAAGCCGCTCAAAACGAACAAGCAACCAAGGCAAAGACAAAGGCCGACGAGCTGTTTAAGCACGGTGTTATCACGAAAGAAGAAGTTGAAAGCGTGACAAAGAGTCTCGAGGCCAACTACGAGGCCGTAGCTCCGGTATACGACAAAGTGCTTAAGGCACAAGGCGTGACGGCAAGCACCACACAGAAGCCACCAGATGAATCCGAGAAGAGTGGTGAGCCATCAGGTGGCGCCACATACACAGAAAAAGAGATTGAAGAGATGCCATTAGAAGAGTTCGACAAGAAGCGCAAGAGCATTGAAGAGGCGTATCAAAACAACCGCATCATTCAAGGCTAAGCACGAACAAGACTACATGCGAGAACCATCGCACCAACAACGTATTTCTATTCTGAAACAAGGAAACTACAACCATGGCATTCGTACCAGCCTTTTGGGCAAAAGCAATCCTGAGCAACTTGCACAAAATTTCAGTTGCAGAACAATTCATCAACCGCAACTATGAAGGCGAGATTAAAAGCGCAGGCGACAAGGTGCATATTCTGCAACCGACATCAATTGAAGTGCGGACATACGACGGTAGTGATATCACCGTGGACACGGATCCAGAAGGGACCAACCACACGCTGACCATCGATCAAGCGGACTATTTCAACTTTGTTGTAAAGGATATCACGAAGGCGCAGAACGCGCACGACTTTGTGAATGTGTATATGGGTGAGGCGCAGTATGCCTTGCGCGACGTTGCGGACAAATTCCGCTTTAAGCTCATCGCCGATGGCGTCCATGCAGATAACAATATTACCCCAGAGTTGCTCACAAGCGCAAACATTTACAGCAAGCTCACTGAGGCAAAGCGTCTGCTTAGTTTGGCAAGCGTGCCACTCGAGGGACGCAAAGTAGCACTCAGCCCGAACGAGATTGCACTGCTTGAGAACAGCCCAGAGTTCACCCCAGCAACACAGCTTGGCGATCAGATCAAAGCAAACGGATTCATGGGGCGCATTGCAGGGTTTGATGTCTTTGAGACAAACAACCTGCACGAAGAGGTCGCAGATGATGTTGCTTCCGGACAGCCATACAGCCGCAAGATCATTTGCTCGACGAGCATGGCGACGACATATGCAGATCAGGTTGCAGCAATTGAGCGCTACCGCGTGGAGAAGAACTTTGGCGACGGCGTCAAAGGCCTGCACATCTACGGCGGAAAAGTCCTGCGCTCAAAGAGCGTTGTTGTGATCAACAACCGATTGGGTGTAGCTGCATAATCGCTAAACAACTAGCAAGACGTAGAGAAAAATAGAACACCTACATGTTCATCTCTTCCCTAGCCTTAAACAGGGCTACCCATGCGCACAGATCACAGCGCCGGATATTGGAGTCGTCGCCATGCAAAAAGGTGCATGTGCGCGCATCGGGTAGCCGGGTTAGGGATATCAGCAGCCGAAATTGAAAGTAGATACACGCACTCACTTATATCACACGCGAGGTTCGCAGAATGCAAATCATCAATGGACATGATTCGACGCAAGATTACCAGAGCGATTGGCATGCCATCGCTGGTCAGGCCGGCTCGCCTGGTGCTGAGGTGTATATCGAGATGTCCAATGAATATGGGCAAGGCGTTGAGGTGGAAGGCTCGCGGACTGTGGTTCCTGACGGTGACGACAGCATTCTATTAGCTGTCCCAGAAGGTGCGACTGCAAGATTTGCGCGATTGGTCTACGAGAGTAAGTCCGCAAGCGCAGGGTCTATCAATGTGCATGCGCACGGACTCCAAACAATCCATGTGTAGAGGTAGATAGATGGGCATCTTCAAAACAATAGGAAAACAAACAGCAGTCACGCCTGAGACCCTTGGGATTGCCGGAGTGGGCACTCTTGCCACACGTAACGCCTCGGGACAATTCGTAGGCCAAGGGCCCGGCGCTGACGGCCAAGTCCTCACTGCCAATTCTGGTGAGGTCACTGGGCTGTTGTGGCAGACAATCAGCGGCGGCGGCACGACCATTTATGAGATACCGCTCGCGATTGTCGGGTTTAACCAAACGCTGCCATCGCCAGCGGCGGCGGACGTGTACGTGCAAGAAGTGATGCTAACGGCAAATGCTGTCATCTCACTCGCGGCGCCTTCAGGTAGCCCAGACTATGCAAGGTTTATCCTTTCCATCACACCGAACACAGACGGTGTAACGCCGACGCTCGGTCAGGCAGGCGCAACGATAAAGGCGCCCAATGGCGACCAACCACTGATTAGTGAGGTCAATGGCGACACCACACTATGGCTATTCGAGTGGCATGGCTCGGCGTGGCACCTAGTGAATGTTATCGTGAACGAGGAGTCAGTGTAATGCTAGCAACACCTGCCTTACGCGCTTATTTCCCGTGGCAAAACTCGCTTGTGGATTGCTCAGGTAACGGCGCAGAGAATACATACGCGCCCGCTGCGTACACTTTCGGCGCAGGCCATGCCGGTCATGGTGTGCGCTTTAGTGGCGCATCTGACAACTACCTCTCAATACTAGGCCCAGCTGCCTCGCCAGTTCTGCCGGCAACGGGTCCGATCACAGTGTCGATGTGGGTGTATAAGGCCGCGGGAGATGGCTCGAAAGAATACATCGCCTCAACTGCCGGAGGCACCTCAGACAAGGGTTACAGATTGTATTTCACTGACGACGCACGCGTGAGGCTCATCTACTACAACGGTAGTAGCTCAGTCGGTGATCTCAGCTTGGCTGTCAATTCGATGTCGTGGTTACACATTGCCTTTACATGGTCAGGCATAAGCGGTGATACGCTTAGGCTTTATGTCAATGGCAAGCTTGCAGACTCTGGCGTGGTGAGCTGGACACGTGACGACGATGACACGCACTACATCGCACGCAGGCGCGGCTACGCTGAGTATGGTGATGTGCGCATGCAACATATGTGCATATACGCGGCCGAGCTCTCGCCAGCAGAAATCACAAGAAACTACATGAACATGCACGCGATGCAACACTAACAAGAGAGGTATACACATGGCATTGAAAGCATATATAGGTGCAGATGACAGAGTCCGGTTTTTCGAGACACATGAACCGAACGCAGACTTCGATTCCCTGCCAGCCCAAACGCAAGAGCTCATATCTGCCAACCCAGATAAGAAGTTTCAGTGGAATGGCAATGACATAGAACTCATGCCGGAGCCCGCAGAGACTCTTGAGCAAGCCAAAGCGCGCGTAAAGTCCGAGATCGATCAGTGGGAAAGTTCACTGCTAACGACGTTTGACTCTGAGGTTGCAGGACACCCTGTGTACATTCATGACTCTGCGCAGAACACGATCGCGAACATGCTCACGCTCGTCGAAAGCCAGCTAGGCCGCGCAGTCAAAACCGAGTCAGACATCTTGCCGCTTACAGTTGCAGATCAATCTGCTGTGGTCATGATCACGTATGCAGACTATCGCCTTCTCGCTGATGAGGTGGTCGAGCACGTCGCTACCGTACGCGCCGTAGCATCGGGCTATCGCCAAGCTGTAGACGACGCTGCATCGCTCGCAGAGTTTCCAGAAACACCGTACACGTTGGGCTCTTAAATGGGACGCACGGTAGTACATAGCCGCCCCAAGCAAAGCATGCCGAAGCAGTTTTATGTGGCATTCTACAAGCCGTCGCTTTGGGATCTGCTCCGGCATCCATTTGACCTGCTTATCTGCCTGTTTACGTGGTCGCGATATAGTCATGTAGAGGTCGTGATTGGCAGTGAAAACAAATGGACGGATTTGAAGTGGTACTCATCAAGCCCACGCGACGGTGGTGTCCGTTGCCGGCAAATGGCGCCGCGCCCCGGCGCATGGCGCATAGTGCACATCCCGTGGATAAATGGGCAAGATGCTGAATGGGCAGAACACTGGTTTCGCTCAAGGGCGGGCACGCAGTACGACTGGTTGGGCGCTTTGACGTGCCTCTTTGGAGGGTTCTTAAACCACACCAGGCGCTGGTTTTGTTCGGAGGCTGTCGTTGAAGTGCTACGAGCTCTACACTCATATCCTCTAGGCGGACGCAAAAGCTATACTATCTCGCCTGCGCGTTTACACAACGCGCTGCTTACGTGGGCGAGCTGCAAAGACGGTTGTCAGACACACGTACTTACAACTCGAGAAGTCGGAGGCTGATAATGGGTGTTGACACGTGGATAGCGCTAATAGGTGTAGTGATTACCAACCTCGTGGCACTTGCCATCTTCATGATGACGCAGCAACGCAAGCGCCAAGAAGAGGCCGCTACAATGGGTACGCGTCTAGGCACAATGGAAAAAAGTATCGAGGGTGTCGAAGAGGACATTCGCGAGATCAAGCAAGACTTGACCATGCTTCGGGAATATGCACTCAATCGGAGGCCACAGTGAGTACGCCGAAACTGATTCAACTCAGCGACGCAGACGAGCACGAATCAACGCAAGCCATTGAGCGAATCGACCGGATGTGTCGGCGCGTTGAGAATGCCGAACAGGCCTTGCAAAAGATGAAAGCCGTTGTCGCAGAGTTAAAGACACAAGAGGCAACGCCCGCGTGGTGGTCACGCGCACTACGACACATGCGCGGTCTAACAAAGACTAAAACAACTACACATAGTGCTCACAATCACAGTGCTAACAGCACGCACATAGGACGGATTAGCCATGAATGACACAGGCGTCAACCAACTCGTTAAGGATATCGAAAAGTATGAGGACCAGAAGTCCGCACTGCGCAAAGCGCTCGGCCTTGAGTCAGCACCTGGAACAGGGCTAACTGTGCGTGAGCTTGAATCGGCGCGTAGTGCACGTTCGTTGTTTACAATTCTCTCCATTGTAGTCTCGCTTCTGGTGCTTTCTGCAGGCAATTTCTTCGCAAGCGCATTGACCACGCAGGCCGGCTACTATGTGTTTTTATTCTCGGTGTGCCAAGGCATACTACACCTAAGGGACCTTTATGGATCGTCAGAGTATTACACAGAAACTGAAATCCTCCGCGGGAATGTGGCTGTTAGTATTCGCTTCATGGCTGACGTACTTCTACTCGTCGGCCTTATTGCCATCGCAGCCAGCACCATCTCAGTCTCCTTCTCCGGAAGCTCGGCCGACTACAACGGTGGCGATGGCTTTGAAACAATTGGAGAGCCGTCGGATTCCGCAGCACACACGCTTAGCACTCTCTCACCGTGGCATCACAGAGACTGGTACGAATCGGGGGCCACAGATAGACACATGGAACAAGGCCGTGATAGGCATGACAGGGCAACCGTGGTGCGCAACACACCGCTCGTGGTGCAACCGCACAGGCAAGGTACAGCATCCAAAGGTGTGGTCTGGCAGAGCAAGAACCTTCAAAGAGCAAACGAGCTCAGTCAAAATTGGCAACGTCATGCTCGGCACCACCGTGCTTAAGACTGGCGACTATCTCGTAAAGAGCCGCACAGGTGGCCATCACGTAGATGAGTTTCTATGTGAAATGGCCTCAGGCAAGTGGCTCGTGATTGGCGGCAACGTCAGCGACGCGGTGAGAATTAGGCAAGTACATCCGCTCATGTACACGCATGCGACGGTCGTACGAGGAACATATAGCGAATAATCGAACCACACTTACAAGAAAGGTACACACATGGATTTAGCAGAATACACAATCGAGATCATCGCCGTGCTCGTGGGGCTTATCATCCTCAGCGTCGGTATCAAGATCGTATCCAAACGCTCAGACATTGAAACAACCGACGAGGTCGGTGTGATTAAGCGCATGTGGGAAAGACTCACACGCAACAAAATTCTCTTGTTGCTCTGCGCCACATCGGTGTTTGCAACCTCATGCAGTTTTTTGGAGTCGGTTGGCGTCGACAGGCTCATCGGAAGCGCAGTAGACGGCCTCATCCCAGCGGATTCTATTTACATCGATTACGACGGCGCATACATCGAACTGCCGTACTACCAGAATATTGACACCACGCTTGCCAAGGGTGAGTTCTGGGTGCGTTGGATGCAACACGACTCGCTCGTGCTCATCGAGTATCTGCCACATGACACTACACTGAAAAGAGACTAAACGAAAAGGTAGCACCTACACATGATTACGCTCACAATACTCAGTCCAACGATTGACTCGGCCAAGTGCATAGTCGCGTCCGGGCAGGCAAAACAAAAGTTCTGGATTCGCGCAGAGTCGGACTCTGGGTCTGACGAATCCCTGACGCTCGACGTGTCGACGAGCGCGCAGAAAGGTACACTCATCGCCGGAGTGACAAAAAGTGCATTCCCGGGTGTAGTGCAGATCAATAACGCCACACCAGAGGAACAGCGCACGTGGGTGGTCGAGGTGTGCTTTGCAGATACGGTCTCAGCGGGCGAATACACACTCACCTTCGGCAACGCTTCCGGCCTTGCCGATGGCGATCCTATGGCTATTCCAGTGGCGCATGAGTTCACATTGTCCGAGGCAGGTTCGGATGTGTACACGCACACAATCACACAAATCAAGCAGTTGTATTTGCGTGGCGGAGTCCCTTACGAGCAAGTGACGATGTTTGAAATCCCAAACCGCCAAGCGGTACCGACGGCGGCAGCGGCGGCGGAGCCAGAAGTAATTTCGGTTTCTAGCGAGACACATACATCGGGTTTCGCATCACAAGAGCTAGCCACTACGGACACATTCACAGACGAAGCAGAAACCACTGGTGAGTACCTCACTTACGTGCAAGGTAAAATACAGTGCGACAGCTCACTCGGCAAAGAAGAAGAGTGTAATGTCTTGTTTAAGATGGACACAGAAGAGTATCCCATTGAGACGCTGCTGTTTTATGGAGGTGGTCAAGTGAGAGGCTTCTCTGGAATTGCCCTTGTGGAAGTCACCACGGGTAATGAGCTCAAGCTCATCGTCGACTGCTCGAGCCCACTCGATCTGACAGTAAGTTTCAATATGTGGTACGTCAAACAAGACGCTCCACTGCAATTGATTTAAGACGTTAGAATATACACAGTTACAGAAAAGTGCATAGCTGCACTTTTAATCATTTGGCCACCCTACTCATTGGAGAAATACTACAATGGCAGCAGTACAAACAGTAATTTTTAATGGCGCAGGCGCCGCTTGGCTAGTGCCGATTGTCAAAGACGGCGCCAACCTAGACTCGTTCGGCACGCCTCTACTGATCAAGACACCTCAAGACGGATGCAAGTTTGTCGGGCCCGCACCATCAGAGAGCACAGACCCGGCAAAGATAGAAGTACAACTCAATCATGGTGTGGCCTTGCAAGGCGACGCAAACGAAGTGCGTATAAACCTCAAAGATGGCAGTGTCGGTTCAGCCGCTGCCGGTAGCGAGCAATACCCTGAGATAACCATCGTGATGGCCGAGGCTATCAAAGCGAATTTTGAGGCTCTGCAGAGTCACGACG
>JAUHYX010000119.1 GCA_030426285.1 bacterium | reverse complement strand
GCACCGGGAATCACATTCCTGCCATAATATCTTTGCCAATCTTCGGGAGGAAGCACAAATCTTGCTCCAGGTTTTTGAATCGATACGAGCATCGCATTAAAAGGAGCCAGTATTGGAAACTGTTGCACCGCGTCGAGCAATTCTGCTAGTTCATCAGATTTCTTATACAATTGTACGCCTTGAATGAGCTCATCAAGCGCACCAGCGCAGCATTCGTCACTTGAAATATCGAACATAAATACCCCTCTTGTAAACTTTGATAACACGTTAAGTTTACATAAGTATTCTGTTGTATGCAAGAAATATCGAAACGCAATTGTTTACCATCAAAATTCTGGCACTAGGAAAAGGAAAGTGTTCTTACAATTCTGTAATGCTAACTTCAGATTCGCTGATCTTGAACGTAACGATAAACTCTCTCGTCTTGCCCATATGTTCGTACCCCAAGTAGTACTCAATTTTGTGGCCTACGAGAGCTTTGGCTGCCGCTCTTGCTTTGTCAGAGACCTCATCCTTATCAATCTTGCGGTCTCGACTGTCGAGCAATGAAAAGTACTTGTGGTGGAAAGGTCGCCACATTATTCTTGAAACATCCCTAATTCTCAACAAGAGGGTCTTGTGTGCAGGAATAATAAGACGACTAATAGGGTGTTTAGTTATTCCGGTTGAGACACTCTGGCTCGTGTTTTCAGAAGCCACAATATCACTGCTGTACATGAGGCTGAGGATATCACTATAACCGGTGGCGGAAGAAGAAATTGCCCTCGTAGATTCGTATGTTCGAGACTCGAACGGGTTGTGATACGTTGCACTCAATGCGCTGACGGTGTCATTGATTGCCAAGGCGGTGTTTTCTAGGTTGAGAACAACCGAACTATCCGATGTGTTGGTTAACGACAATTGGAACTCGTCAGCTTTAACAACCGGTTCAATAACGATCGGACCATTTGTCCCACAATTCAGACATTCATAGTCTCTGCGATACTCCATTTCATAGAGCGTTTTACAAGACGTGGCGGACACACAGACAAGTATACCTGCAGGGATATTTTTTGATGCCTTAAGTTTACACAAGCGTGGAATCGTATGCAAATGTGGAGATGAGTGTTGAGAGAGTATTATTCCCGAACGCGCACCCAGTGATTTTGTACAATGGTGTCGAGGAACACCGTTGAGGACTGCAAACGCCATTGTTGTCGCGCATGCTCAGCAGCAAAAAGGGGAGTGCCACCGCCGAGTACAAGTGGGATCATGGTGATGATCATCTCGTCGAGCAGGTCGTGCTGCAGAAACTGCTGCGTAACATTGCCGCCATCGACGTATAAGTTGTTGTAGCCGCGCGCATGGAGTTCATTCTCAACCGAGCGCACGTCACCTTGCAAGACAAATGCTTTGTCGCGCACATGTTCAGGTACTTCTTTCATCGAATTGCTCAGCACACAAATAGGTTTCTTGTACGGCCACTCTCCACTGAATCCCAACACGGTATCAAACGTCTTACGCCCCATCACCACTACATCGTAGCGCTCTACTAGCGCATTCCAGCCCATGTCAATGTTCTCAGGATTTGGCACACTAAAGAGCCAATCGTGGTTGCCCTCAGAATCAGTGATATAGCCATCAATGCTAGTGGCGCAGTAAATCAAATTCATGAAGTTCTACCCGCTCCATTACACCGCGGAGCTGACCATGAGGTTGATGAACAATTCGGCCTTTTTGAACTCTTGCTCGAGCTCAAATGTGAAGACTTCAACGTCCATATCACGCAGGGTTGGACGAATCTCACACAGCAGATTCCAAGCTTTCTCTTTCTCGAGTTCGAGCTCGAGAATGCCCTCATGTACGCCGTAGCCCCACATTTCACAAAGCAAATCTGAGATGCGCACAACACTCAGAATATCTTGAGCTTGCTCGGCTTGGCTCAGGTCGGAGTGTGCCGTAATGATTTCAGTGAGGTCTTCTGGCAGTTTCCAGAGGCGAGCGATAGCGCGTCCAGCCTCATTGTGTGAGACGCCAAATACCCGTTCTTCGGCCTCGATATCGCGAATCTTCTCTTCATCGGTAATGCGAACCACCTCGGAGTATTTATCTGGGAAGTACTGAATCATCACCAATTTGCCGATGTCGTGAAGCAAGCCGCCAACAAATTCGCGTTCATTGAAGTTGATTTTCAGGTTTTGGGCCAAAGTTTTTGACACAATCCCGGTGGCGGTGCTGTGTTTCCAAAACTCAGACATAAACTCATCTTGCTCATCCGAAGTAGAGAAGAATTTGGTAAAAAGGGCCACGCCGACCACAATATTGGAGATACGATTGAGGCCCAGGCTCACAATTGCTTGGCGAACAGATGATATTTCATTGCGGAACCCATACAGCGGAGAATTGGCAACACGGAGGATTTTCACCGTGAGTGACGCATCTGTTTCAATCGCCTGAGAGATATCCTCCATGGTTGTATCGGGGTCGTCTACAAGCTCGAGGATGCGCAGGGCAACGGTTGGCAGGGTTGCGAGTTCCTGAATGTTTTCTATCCGTTGGATGAAGTCCATAAGTCTCTAGGTATATGAGGTCAGCAAATGAGGAACACGGTCAAATTAGAAAATGCCGTGACGAATGCAAATATAATAAGAAGGCGTATTTATTCGTATATTGGAATGTGTTTCAAAACGGTGAAACGCAACGATCTTTGACAAGGGGATGACTGGTTTCGACAGGTTGGTGAACGCATGAACGCTGCATGTCGTGCCCTTACCGGTGGAGCACGTAAATCCAATCGGTAACTATAATAAGTGACAATAACACTTACGCATTGGCAGCTTAATAGCTGACCCTTTCATCTATCATATACCTGCCGGTGGTAGAATGAAAGACGCTTAGGCGGGTTGGCTGTACGAATGAGTATCAGGTTCGTACGGCGAGATAAACTGCTGCTAGTCGCGCGAGGTCCTGTTGTTTGGAAACCTCACCGGCGAATGTCATAAAGCAACTAAACATTGTAGAGGCCTCATCCGTCCCAGTTTGGACGCGGGTTCGATTCCCGCCATCTCCACTCCCCTTAAAAGAACAAAACGCTCAAACCACACGCTGGCTTGGGCGTTTTTTGTTTGTGGTTGGTTCGTGGGGTGGCACACAGCTTTCTTTGGATCAAGCTACTAGGCTATTGCGTGGCGAGAATGTACCGGATGCAGATCCAAACGATGTTCGAGAGCTGTTGAATTATCGGTCCGCGTTTGCGTTTGTTTCAGAATCACTAGCACAAGGCGACCCGATTACGGAACGGTTTATACGCGGTATACACCACAAGTTGGTAGAGGGTGTTAGAGGTGGAAAGGCGGACCCAGGCAACTACCGTAAGATTCAAAACTATGTCGTCAACTCGTCGACCAAAAAGGTCATTTACACTCCTCCAACAGCGACAGAAGTGCCAATTCTCATGTCAGAGTTGGTTGCATGGTTGAACTCCAACACAGATATTCATCCAATCTTGATCAGTGGAATTGCTCAGTTTCAATTGGTGCATATCCATCCGTTTTTAGATGGCAATGAACGAGCGTCAAGGTAAAGCCATCCATTTTTTGCTTCAATGTGGAACATTGACCATTCAAGACTACGAACAGCTTTGCCCGGATGTGAACCGACGCAGCTTGCAGAGAGACCTGAAGAAATTGATTGAGAGTGGATTATTGAGCGAAGTCGCTGTGGGACCTACAGATCCGACCAGGCACTATGAATTGGTAGGGTTAAGGTTGATTGCTGTGACATAGCAGTGACACTTAGCTGTGACATGTTTTGAGGAATGATGTCGCAGTATACGCGCAAATCCAACAGCGATATTCCTCTCCAGCCCAGTTAAGACCAGCTCTGTAGCCTTATTTTAGGGAAGAGTAGAAACGTAGAATAACGTGACCCCTTATTTTACGTTCAGGCCTTTCCGTAAAATAACGCGGGTTGTATCTTGCGAACTTGAATTCAATAATAGCGATTGCGACGTCACCGAAGGGTGTCGCGGTCTATATTCAGAGGGCCAATCACATGTTTGATAAATACTGTGTCTTAAGCGTATTTCTGGAAGAAACTGACCCAGACATTGCACGCATCTTTATGGTGCCAGCGAGCACAACGTTGGACCGGTTGCACGATGTACTGCAAATAGTGATGGGGTGGGAAGACAGCCACATGTATGCGTTTGAGCACAAGGGGAAGAGCTACCTCGAATGGCCTGAAGGCAATGAACTCGACAGCGGTACAACGCGGCTCAACGAACTGTTGAAGCGAAAAGGGCAGAGTCTCTCGTACACCTATGACTTCGGAGACAGTTGGCAGCACACCATCACGCTTGAAGACAGCAATTACGAACCGGAAGGCGAATTCGAGGAATATTGTTGCTTAGCCGGCAAAATGGCATGTCCACCCGAAGACTGCGGTGGCATCCCCGGCTACCAAGAATTCTGCGTTGTAGCCGCGGACCCAAACCACAAAAAACGCGCACAATACAAAGAGCTACTAGAATACGTTGGCGGCAGCTACGACCCAACATTTTACCACATAGAATTTGTCAACTTCCAACTCACGCACTACGAACGATGGTCCCGCGACCGCAAGCTGCCGAGGTGAGGGGGGGATTTCACCCGCTCTTGTTGTCTCAAACTCAGAAACATTGTAGCTTATTGATCTTAAAAAATCCAACACTTCTTGTGCCACATGTGCCTTTGCGTTTACATAGCATCAGATAAACCATTGATAACACAAGAGTATTGTAAATCCAAGCCTGGGTTCTACGTCGATTGTGGCGAAGCTCAAGGACAGGCCGGATTATTTGCAAAGCTCTATCCGGGCCAACACTACTATGAAGCAGGCTCTCACATGGGCTGCGCATGTGGACTAGAAAATTACTCCACGTTGCCGGACGATCCGAGAAGTGAAAGCGAACGAAATCAATCCAATCAAGACGTTGTTGACTTTCATGCCTGGTTAAAGGCGCAAAGCAAGCACGCTACACTGCGAGTTTTTTGTACTGATTGGCCAAACGAGATGTATGCTGCGCTTGAAGCACAAGCAATTGAGGAACAGCCATTTGTCCCACTTGTAGACTTCGAAGAAGAGTATTGGATGCCCGAGGACGTTGTGCTGTTGATTGAGAAATCAGAAGAAACAAAGATGTAAAAGAAACACGAAGAAAGAGGTATCCCATGCTAGGCAAACTATTTGAAAAGCTGACTGGACCGAAGAAGTCAGAAGAAGAACTAGGAGAGGAGTTCTACACGCTTAAGACCATGTACATGGAGTCTGTACTCGGGCCCGAACACGAGCTCGTGCAACATGCCATTATTCCCTATGCAGTCGGAGGCGGGTTAGACCTGTACTACTATCCTAACCACATTGAAGGTGTAGGCATTGCCACCAAAGAGCTTGTGCACTACAACGGATCAAATGCACGTAACGACATGTTCCCAGGCTATGAATGGGTGATGTTCACGCGTCAACCGCTGGACATGGACAGCATTCAAGATGTTACCTCAGCCTTTGGCAAAACCCACAAGCACATGAACGGCATTCTCAACGCCATGGCGCGGTATGCCGAGCAAGCCAAGCTCAACCCCAACGAAACCTGCGAATTCCCACCCGAATTCGGAGATCTCGGCGGCGTCTGTTTGCTTGTCGACAACTACACTGCCAAGAACAACGTCGGCCCCAACAACATGGGCCTCATGCTCATCATTCAGATCCACCGCTCCGAAATGGAATTCGCCCGCGCAAATTCCGGCGCAGACCTCATCCAAAAACTCAAACACGCCGGGCACTACCCGTATTCGGATATGGATAGGGAGGCGGTGGCGTAAGGGAGGGGGATGCTTTTCATTGCCTCAAACTAGATAAAGAATTACGAATGTTGTGATGGTAACATAGCTTTGTGTAGAACTGACTATCTTGGTAGTTTTGAAATTGAGAATAGGCTTTGTGTAAGCCTTGTCAATTCGTATCTCTTGAAGTGTGTTGTGCATCCTGATGAAAACTGAGAAAAGCACGCAAATGGGCAAAAACGATGGCACCCCTACTCTTGATGAGCTTGAAAGGCACTTGTGGGAGGCCGCACATATTATTACGGGTCCGATAGATGCATCGGATTATAAAACATACATATTTCCTATTCTGTTCTTCAAACGGGTTTGTGACGTCTATGATGAAGAATACGAACAGGCCATGGAGTTCTATGGCGACAAAGAATTGGCTAGAGCCTCAGAGCAGCATCGGGTCGAAGTGCCATTGGGGTGTCATTGGAGTGATGTAATTGCTTCTACACGGGACGTAGGAAAAGCGCTAAAAGCAGCATTTCTTGGGATTGAAAGGGCAAATGATCGTCTCTATGGTATTTTTGGAGATGCCTCGTGGACCAACAAGGAGCGTTTGCCAGATCACTTGTTGTTACAGCTATTGAACCACTTCAACCGGCTAAAGCTCGGCGTAGGTCATGTTCGTGATGACGACATGGGTAGAGCTTATGAATATCTGATCAAGAGATTTGCCGACAAGGCCAATAAGAAAGCAGGGGAGTTTTATACGCCCAGATCTATCGTTCGCTTAATGGTCAATGTACTCGACCCACAACCAGGAGAATCGGTTTATGACCCAGCGTGCGGTACCGGCGGCATGCTTTTGGAGACTGTGCATCATGTTCTTGAACATGGTGGTGACCCACGTTTATTGAAGCTTAAAGGGCAGGAAAAAAATCTGACAACCGAAGCGATCGCACGGATGAATCTCTATCTCCACGGGATGGAAGATTTTGAGATACGACGCGGAGATACGCTGAGAGATCCGAAATTTCTGACTTACGACCGATTGGAACAGTTTGATTGCGTAATCGCAAATCCGCCCTTCAGCCTAAAAGAATGGGGCCATGAGAAGTGGTCCTCTGATCCTTTCAATAGGCACACATTCGGGCTGGCTCCTAAGACCAACGGTGACTTCGCATGGGTCATGCACATGTTCACCTCCATGAAGGAAGGCAGTGGCCGCATGGCTGTTGTTCTGCCCCATGGGGTTTTGTTTAGATCCGGCGCAGAGGCGAAGATCCGGAAGAAACTCTTGGACTTGGGTGCTATTGAAGCGGTGATTGGATTAGCAGGCAATTTGTTCTATGGCACAGGCATCCCCGCCTCCATCCTTGTTTTAAGAAAATCAGTCAAAGCAAAATCACCGGTGTTGTTTATCAATGCGGAGGAAATCTATACCAAAGGCCGTGCCCAAAACACCATGACCACTGGACAGGCCGACGAAATTTATCAGCTCTACAAGAAACAAAAGCAGAGCTCCTTTGAGGAAGAAGGCGTTACTCGCTGGGTCGAGTATGCCGAGCTCAAGGAAAACGATTTTAACCTGAACATTGCAAGGTACGTCCAAAAGCCGCTCGAGGAAGAAAAAATTACCGTAGAAGAAGCCCTCCGGGATTTCAAAGCCAAGCTGACCGAACTTGAAACTGCGGAAAACGAACTGGAACTGCTGCTTGAACGGGAGGGTTTTGAATTATGAGTCTTTCGCAACAACAACTTGAAAGCATGCTCTGGGGAGCAGCGGAATTGCTGAGGGGACAAATAGATGCTTCTGACTACAAACAATTTATTTTTCCGTTGCTTTTCTATAAAAGGCTGTCTGATGTTTATAAGGATGAGTATGAAGAAGCTCTGGCCTTTTCGGATGGTGATGAAGAGTTTGCCGCACTACCTGAGCAGCATCGGTTCATAATTCCTGAATCGGCCCGTTGGGATACACTTCGTGAGACATCAACCAATATTGGTGCTTTCATACAGAAGGCACTGCGGACCATTGAGAAAAGCAACCAGCGTCTATACGGCGTATTCGGTGATGCTCAATGGACCAACAAAGAACGGCTTCCGGATCATCTGCTGGCATCACTGGTGGAACATTTCAGCAAGATACCGCTGGGTATCAGCGCAGTAACCCAGGATGACCTTGGGGCTGCTTACGAATACCTCATCAAAAAATTTGCAGATGATTCCGGCCATACAGCCGCTGAATTTTACACCAACAGAACAGTCGTCCATCTCATGACGCGAGTCATGGAGTTGAAGCCCGGTGAAAGCGCGTATGACCCGACATGCGGCACCGGCGGCATGCTTCTCAATGCGGTGATGGATTTGCGCACCGATGGTAAGGAATGGCGCACGGTCAAATTGTTCGGGCAAGAAGTAAACCTGCTGACAAGTGCCATCGCCAGAATGAATATGTTCCTTCATGACATCGAGGAGTTTGATATTCAGCGTGGTGATACGCTCGCAGAGCCAAAGTTTCTTGAATACGATCGCCTCAAGCAATTTGATGTCATCTTTGCCAATCCGCCGTACTCGATCAAGAAGTGGAACAGAAGCAAATTTGGGGCAGATCCTTTCAAACGAAATGAATTCGGTGTGCCTCCTCAAGGCTGCGCTGACTATGCGTTTTTTCAGCACATCATCAAAAGCCTGAATCCCAAAACCGGCAGGGCCGCCATGCTTTGGCCACACGGCGTTCTATTCAGAGATTCGGAAGCAGACATCCGCAAGAATGTGATTGAGGCCGACATGATAGAGGCTGTCATCGGTCTGGGACCTAACCTGTTTTACAACTCTCCCATGGAATCATGCGTGGTCATCCTGCGCATGAACAAACCCAAAGAGAGAAAAAACAAAGTGCTGTTCATAAACGGCGTTAAGGAAGTGACCCGGGAGAGAGCGTTCAGCTTCTTGAGTGACAAAAACCTCGAGCGCTTGGTGGCGGCCTATTTTGAGCCGGAGAAACATGAAGAGATAGCCCGCTTAGCGGATATTGAAGAGATCAGAGAGAACATGCACAACCTCTCGATTCCTCTGTATGTTCACAACGGTACAAATGGTGATGGCCAGAATTTGGAATCAACCATCGAGGCTTGGCAGGTCGGCCGCGTCGAACTCAAAAAGCAGTCCAAGAAGCTCTTCGCTGCATTGGCTGACATAGGAATTGAGGTGTGAGTATGGCGAATCACAAAAACAAACCTCAGGGAAATAAAGATGAGCATGGATTGGAACCTGCAAAGGGTCAGTTTCTGGTTTATCAGGCTGAGGACGGAAAACTGAAGTTGGATGTTCGTTTTGAGGATGAATCGGTATGGCTGACCCAGCAGTTGATGGCAGACTTGTTTCAAAGTTCAAAACAGAATGTAAGTCACCATATTAACTCGATTTACGAAGAAGGCGAACTCCAGCCGGAGGCAACTGTCAAAAAATATTTGACAGTTCGAACCGAGGGAAACAGGGAGGTCAAGCGCCTGCTGGATTATTACAATCTGGATATGATCATCTCTGTCGGTTATCGGATAAAAAGCCATGTGGCGACCCGTTTTCGAATTTGGGCAACGCAAAAGCTGACGGAGTTTATCAAAAAAGGATTCGTGCTGGACGACGAGCGCCTTAAAAATCCCGATCTGCCCTTTGATTATTTCGAAGAGCTGGAACAGCGCATTCAGGATATCCGCACTTCTGAGCGACGTTTCTACCAGAAAATCACCGATATTTACGCCACCAGTATCGATTACGACCCCACGATGGACATCAGCATTGAATTTTTCAAAACCGTTCAGAACAAAATGCACTGGGCCATTTCCGGACAGACCGCAGCGGAAATTATTCATTCCAGAGCTGATGCCGACAAACCGAATATGGGTCTGACGAATTACCGTGGAGCCAAGGTTCGCAAACAGGATGTGACCATCGCCAAAAATTATCTGAATGAAGATGAACTGGCGGCACTGAATAATCTGGTTGAACAATATCTCATCTTTGCCCAGGGGCAGGCTATGCGCCGCATTCCTATGCACATGAGTGACTGGATTCTAAAGCTGGATAGCTTCATGACCCTTAACGACCGGGATATTCTCACTCACGCCGGTAAGATTTCACATGAAATGGCTAAACAATTGGCCGAAGGTGAATATGATAAATTTCACTTCAATCGCCTGACTGAATCGAGTAAACAAATCAGCGACTTTGATAAAGCGGTTGGGCAGATTGAATCTGCCTCCAAGAAGAAATCAGGGGATGTGTAGCAATGGCAATAGAACTTTCAGAAAAACAGATAAAGGACGGATGGCAGATCGTTAAGTTCGGGGAGATTGCCAAGGAAGTGAAGTCGACAACCAAAGACCCTGCTGAAGACGGTTTGGAGTTTTATGTCGGCCTTGAGCACCTAGACCCTCAGTCGCTGCGCATTGTTCGTAAAGGGATCATTGCAGAAGACAACCCCAGCTTTACCCGCCGTTTCTCAGCTGGGCAGATCCTTTTTGGCAAACGTCGTGCCTATCAGAAAAAAGCCGCTGTGGCTGACTTTGAAGGCATCTGTTCCGGCGACATCATCGTGATGGATGCGATCCCGAAGAAGATCATTCCCGGTCTGCTGCCTTTTATCATTCAATCCGATGCCTTTTTTGACTGGGCTGAGAAAACCTCCTCCGGGTCTCTTTCACCCAGAACCAAATGGAAGTCACT
>JAUHYX010000335.1 GCA_030426285.1 bacterium | reverse complement strand
CCGAGCTCTAGACCGATATTGACGGGTATGCAGCCGGTAAACTCGCGTACAGTTGCGTCGTTGGACGGGATATGCAAGGAGTAAGTAGAGAGCATCTGCTCACAGAGTCGCAGAATAGCTTCGCGACCTGAATACGAACTGTTGCAGTGTTCCAGAACTTCCTCCAAAGCATTTAATGACAGTTCACTGTGTCGTGCAAACAAAGCGTCTTTGGATGGAAAGAAATGATAAAAGGTTCCTTTGTGAACCCCTGCGCCTTTGCAGAGTTCGTCCACACTAACAGTAGCGTAACTCTTAACGGAAAATGATGTTGAGGCGGCTTGCTCTAGTCGCTGCTTGGCTGTACTTTTTCTACCCATATTTGAATTGCTTATGCGTTACTATTCCGGCGAAGATGAGGAGGTTTCCACCGCCTCTGTTAAAAAATGAACGAGCTCCCATCCTGCCAAACAGGCTTGAAACACCGTTTCATCAAATAAGGATTGCAGAACTGCAGACTGAGGGAACTTACAAAAAAAGTAAAACTGCTTCTTGAATAATTCTGGTATTGATTCAGATTGCGCTTGAAACTCTTTGGGAAGTCGTTTGTGTTCATCACCCCGCAGCTCACCAAACTTCTCAATAAACAGGGAGCTTCCAATGGCTTGCTTGAATCGCTCAGATTCAGAAACAATTTTGTGTCGAACTGCTGTAACAGCAACCGGAGTTGGCTGATACAGACCGCCATACAACGCTGCGCCAGATGCTCCAATCTCAAAATAGAATCCCGGTGCAGACATATCCTTTCCTCGCGGCGTTAAAACGGCTCCCATGTGGGTTTTATAAGGCGTTTTATCCTGTGAAAAACGGATGTCTCGGTTTATTCGCACCAATGCCTTTTTCGGATCGTTGCTAAAGCCGGCATGAAGTGTACTCAATGCTTCGAGTAAACTTTCGACGAGTGCAATAAACTCAGGTCGCACGGTGTTCTGATATGTCTTTTTGTTGGCGTGAAACCACTCCTTCGAGTTGTTTTCTTCCAAAGATGAGAAGAAGGCCAAAAATTCTTGGGAAACTTGAGCTGACATTCCGTGTCCTATTTCATTGAGTGAAGGGCTACCCAATTGCCTTCGGAATCTTCAAACCAACCAAAGTAGCCAATTTCTTCCGTGATGAGAGTTTTTGGAACAACAATGCTGCCGCCCTGTTCAACCACTCGATCGAGAACTGGCTGGAGATCATCACCGCAGTTGAGATAGATTTTTGAGCCATCTTTGCTAGGTGAGCACATATTTCCTTTGATCAAAGCACCGCCAACAGCTTCCCTGTCACATGGGAAAAAGGCCATATCAAATTCTCCCATTGTGTTTTCTGGCATCTCACATTCGAGAATGGCTTCGTAAAAGGCTTTGGCTCGCGCCATATCATTCACAGGGATCTCAAACCAATTTGTTGCGTTCTGCATATTTCTCTCCGTAAAATAAAAAACCCCGAAAGACAGCTTTCGGGGCTTAAAATAGTCAATTGTTGTAAAGTCACTACAACGTTGCAACAACTTTTACGGAATCGTTGACGGCTGATTGCGGTACAAAGCCAATAGCACCTGGCGTAGATGCTACTTTAGCAACAACACCTGCTGCTGAACCTTCAGAATCTGGAGGAGTACCTTCACCTGTGAGTTTAGCCTTGAGCCATGTCTTCTTCATTTTTGACTTTGAAGAACCCAAAGCGCTGTAAAATGCTTCTTCACTGCCATCTTCGAGTGCCACAACTGTAATCTTGGAACCGTCGGACCACTTAGTTTGTGACAACGAGTAGATATTCTTCACGGTACCGGCATCCAACGATGCTTCAGATACTGATTTATTGACAATAACTGCTGTTTGTGCGTGCGACTGCAGCGTAGTAGCGGCTGCAAGTACTATCATGAAAAACACATATCCAATATACTTCTTCATAGTTTCTCCTAAGTTGTTGTAAGGCTTAGTATACCACACTACCAGTTAGCATAAACCACTGACCTTCATAGTTGCCAAATGGCCACGTTGGTACTTCAAGAACCTCAAATCTAGCATACGAGGCACGAATGACAACCTGATCAATCGGTCTGTAGCCAATATCAAAAGACAATCCAGTAATACCCTCTTTTGTAGCAAAGGAACT
>JAUHYX010000118.1 GCA_030426285.1 bacterium | reverse complement strand
CTTCTTACTTTGTATTGGTTATTTTGCTTCTGCACGTATCTTTGTTCGAGTTGTTTATGCAGCTAAGAGAGCTGCACTTCGTTGATTTGATCTGGAGTGATATGATTGGTTTTGGATATGATGTGCACCGTCTAGCAAAAGGAGAATCTCTCATTCTAGCCGGAGTTGAGATTCCCTCAGAATTTGGAACGATTGCGCATTCAGACGGAGACGTCTTAGTTCACGCCATTTGTGATGCCCTTTTGGGAGCCATTGGCTTGGGTGATATTGGCGAACACTTTCCCGATACAGATGACAAATGGAAGGGAGCTTCTTCTATGGAGCTTCTCAAGACAGTTATGGAACTCGTGGAACGTGAACACTGTTTTGTGGTGAATATCGACTGCACACTTGTTCTAGAGCAGCCGAAAATTCTTCCATACAAACAGCAAATGCGTGAAAACCTTGCCCAACTCATGGAACTACCACTACGCCGAGTTTCAATCAAAGCTACTACGAGTGAAAAGGTTGGATTTGTTGGTAATTTAGAAGGGGTTCAAGCGTACTGTGCTTGTGAAATTCGCGAAGTATAGTGCCACAATGTTGATACTCGGGCTTGTTCTTTCGCAACAACAAGCGCATTCGCAGTATCCCATTGAAGTTTCTGGCTACAATTATCAGCCATTTGTACATATGGCACCCCTTCACTCAGGTGACACCTTTGTATCAATCAATATGCCACCTCAATGGTCGGGGAAACCTCACTCCTTGTCTGTTCAAGGGGATTCTGGTACACTGGTTGTAGCATCCATACCTGGCAAAGTTGAGGCTTGGACTCTAGAGGATTCAACATTGTTGGTGGCAGTGCGCAGTTCAATGAGGCTCGAATTGCGTTCGTTTGGTATGCCGTCGCTCAACCCAATGAATTCGCAGTTCGTTGATTCTACTATGATGAAGGTTTTGGACGTGCAACGAGCCGGCCGACTTTCTCTTGTGAGAACGTCCCAATTCCTGTATGCCATTCACGACGAGCGTGGTGTTTTGTGGCGTGTTCCAGACATTGCCGCGATGAATGCATCAATGTATTCTGAATCCACAGATTCCGCACCGGTAGTTGCATATATTCAACGCAGCGGCGTGAATTACAACATCGTGTTTGGTGCCACAAATGCTCTTCACAAAAAGGTGCGCTCACTGCAGGAACCCGTCCAAATTTTTGCACTATCCGCATCTTCTGCACTCATGCTAGAGCGCCGCGCAGGCTTTTATGTTGCAACAGTAGTTACCGATTCAACGGATATGCAATGTGTCGTACCAGCAACCCTTGTTGAGTTCACTGGCAAGGTTTCTTCGAGTGGTCCAGTGATTGCATTTTATGGAGCTGAAAATGACATTGCGAGCTTGCAGTTCGCCACCATTAGCTCTGAGCTTGAGATCACGTCTACACTTTCGCTTCCTGACTCATACACAAATGCAAGTCGTCTCATCGCAATGAGCAATGAACGGATTCTCATACAACGAGGAAAATCAGCTTTGATAGTAGTTCCAGGCGAGATTGTTGCAGAATTGTCCGATGTTGAAATGAATGTTGAGTCAGTGTATGATAGCGGTTCGAATCTCTACCTGAATGGCAGTGATGCTGCCACAAGTTATACTTTACATCGCGATGCCTGGTGGCAATTGAAGCTGTGGCAAGACTTGTATGCCATCCCATTGTTGTTTGTAGTTGTTCTTCTGTTTGCATTGAGACTGTGGGCGCTGGCGCGAAAGCGTCGCAATGTCTTGCGTTCATTGTACAATATTGACAATTCCGACCCATTTGTGTTTGTTGATTCTCATTTGAAGCTCGAAGAAATCAACCCGGCTGCCAGACATTTGTTTGGGTTGGACGCTTCGGTGCCGGTGGGAGATATGATACATGTATATGTACCGCCCAAACAGAAAGAAGTGATTTCGATGATCGAAGCAGTGAGTGAGACAGCGAGTGAAGCTCAATCGCGTCTAACTCTCGACCAAGGCGATGTTAAGGTTGAGCTTTTCGTACGAGTTTTTCCGGTGACAGGTAACTTCGGACGTCCTCTTGGCGTCGTTCTCATAGCCACAGATATCACCGAAGAATTGGCACAACGCCAAATGCAAAACTGGGCGCAACTTGCTCATGACATGCAAACAAGTCTGTCGATAATTAAATTGAATGCCCAACAAATTTCCGCCAAGACAGGTCAGGTAAGCTTGCAAGAAAAAATTCTGTTGCAGTCCAACGTCCTCATTTCACGAGTCAAAGACCTTGTGACATTGGGTAGAGCCTCACAAGATGAGATACTCGACATTCGCGACCTGTGTCGCCGCGTTGCCTCTGAATTTGATGAAGCGTTGTTCAAAGGAGTGACGTTTACATACAACTTACAACCGTGTTCTGTGGCTGGCGACAAACCAAAACTAGAACGCGCGCTTCGCAATGCAATTGAAAATGGAATTCGGGCAATGCAGGGCCATCCTGGCAATATAGACCTCAGCTGTAGGCACGAAAACAGTTCGGTTGTTATAGAAGTTACCGACAACGGTTCAGGTATGGATCCGGTTACTCAAGAGAAGATGATGCAGCCGCACTTTTCAGGTTTTCAGAGTATGGGAGGGAGCGGAATGGGAACCATCATTATGCAACATGTGATGAAACTGCATCAAGGATCGCTTCATGTTGAGTCTGAAAAGGGGAAAGGAACAACAATTCGTTTCAAATTACCGGCAAAACAGCGCTAGAAGCACAATGTCTACTCATATTCAACTCAACACACCTGAGCACTCTGCATTTGCTTTTCAGAGACTTCTTGGTGTTGATTACGGCCGCAAACGTATCGGTATTGCAAGTTGTGATGCAATGCACATCGCGGTTCAACCACAGACTACAATTGACAGATTTCCACAGGATGCACTCAAAGAGAACATTCTGCAGCTGAAAACTGAGCTTAATGCTGGAGCCGTGGTAGTAGGTATTCCCTTGCTTGGTGACGGTACATTGGACAATTTTGCGACCGAGTGTCATGAGTTTGGCGTGTGGTTGGGACGATTTCTCGGCGTCCCAGTCGTGTTTGTCACCGAACGCGATTCCACCGAGCGCGCCAAATCTTTGTTTAAACATCACAGTAAACGTGGCTTTAAGGCCCAAAAGGACGAAATCGCTGCATGCTTGATATTACAAGACTATATAGATGTGTAGTAGTACTTATGCTACTTTTTTGTGTACAAGAGACAACCTCACAAGTACATGACTATGCACTGCGATCAGCCAAAAAGGACACGGGATATATAGAAATTATCCCACTTTTAGGTGAGAGAGCTAGTGCAATGGTCATTACATCTGTGCCGCACTCATCACTACTATTCGAAAAGAATAAACAAACTGAGCAATACGAAGCACCAGTTTTTGTTGAAATGGAGTTTGTGAATGTGAAGCAATTCTCAGTTTGCGGGACATCTATCACAGATACGTTGCGCCGAAAAAACGAGTATGTGTATAGCAGTGCTTCTGTAAATGATGTATCTACAAGTGTGTTTCTGCAGCAATGTGATGGCAGTGTGATCGGTGCAAAAGCTGAGCTGTCATTTGGGAGCGTCCAGGTTGAGCGCGAGGTTGATATACCGGCAAGTAACAAGCGCCAAACGGCCATTTTACTTGTTCGTGCACACGAAAACGGTATAGAGCCAGTTGGCATAGGAGGCAGGTTGCCGTATGGGGAAGATGTTTCACTTATGTTGCTTTGTGATAACGACGTGCGGTCCAGTGTTGTCAACATTACCAACTCCGACGGCTATAGCGTGTTTCGCGAATCAGTAGTGTCAAATCAGCGATTGATTCTCAAGGATCACAAGTTGGAGATAGTTTCCCGGGATGCAAATGCAGTCCACAAAAGCATGCTAGATTCAGCACTAGGCAACGCAGTTGTTTTGCACTTGCCGAGTGACTCATGGAGTGAGGGAGTCTACACAGTTGAGATTTCAGAAGGGCTTGTAAGTGAAACGCATGAACTGAGAGTGGAATGGCCTTCAAAGCCAAGGACGTTGACTAACAAAGAAATGGCAGTGAAGTTGCTTGAGTTGATTGTTCCAGAAGATGAATATCAGCGCATACTCGAAGGGAATTCAGAAGAGCAGTACACGCGAGCAATGAACTGGTGGGCCATGCGCGATCCATCACCAGGTACTGAGTTCAATGAAGCTCTCGAGGCTTTCTACCTGCGGGCAGATTTTGCCTTAAGAACATTTAAATCGCATACAAAAACTGGTGTGCAGACCGACAAAGGAAAGGTTTATATTCTATACGGAGAACCGTCTAGTGTGTCAACAAAACTAGAAGAGAGTTCTTCGGTAGAGGTGTGGACATATTTGAATCAAGTTGACCGAACCTTCACTTTTGAAAAGAATGGTTCTGATTACACCTTGGTAGAGATTCAACCTAGTCAACCGTAGTTGAGATATTAAACTCTCGTTTGATGCGCGCTGACTCAGCGAGTGCACTTGGATACGAGTCATATCCCCAAATACGAATCTGAAATTTCATCGTGTCATGTACACGAATTGGAACACAATAAGCATTGTAACCTCGAGATGTCCATGTGTTGACACTCGAAAGCGCTTGAGATTCGGTTGTGTGTGTTGATGCAATGAGTTCGTATGGAAACAGTGTCGGATCCAACCATCTGATCTCAACGCGTCTATTCTGTTCTTCCTGCCATGCTTGTCCAACTACCTGAAAAAGTGGCAGCTCTGACCCGCGTGATTTTACGCGAATCTGGCCGGGACTGATACCTCGTTGCACCAAATATTTTTTGATACTGTTTGCTCGCTGCAAGCCCAGCGATCGATTTGTACCATCCGAGCCGGACAATGTTGCATGACCGGTCAAGAGAACTGTTTTATCTCTGTTTTCATTGAGAATGTCAGCCACAAAATTGAGATGCTCATAATAGATTTCGTTGATTCGTGAGCTGCCTTCTGGGAATGTACACAACAATTGGTGCCGGGCAGGCCACCGCACAAATTCTACGGCCCCAGGAGCATACAGTGATGTCTCACCCTGAGTAGTTGGTGCAGAGCAGCGCAACGTCAGCTTGCCGGGACACACAAATGTTTGTGACGCATCCTGACCGGCATTCTCAATTCGCAATTCCAGTCCGTACTGCATCCCTAAAATTGTCGATCGCGCTAAGTGTTGCGTCAACTCTTTCTCATGTTGTTGAACTTGATACAACACTCCGCCAGAAACCTCAGCTAAGTACCGCATCGGATAAGAATCTCCGCCATACCCCAGAAGAAACGGGTACACACGAGTATTACTCTCAGCGGCAAACTGGGCAACATCGTTGAGTGTGTACAAAACACTTGCCTGTTCACGGCCAGAAGAGAACACAAACATCAGGCGCTCTGATTGACCGCTCAAACTCGTTTCCAATCTGTTCAATCCAGTATAGGATGCGCGATACAGTGCATTGAGTCCATCTTGAGTTTCGCCGGGTGCATACGTATTTGCTACATCCCAAGCACGCCCTTCAAATGTATTCCAAATTCGATGGTCAAACTCAATTATGGTAACGAAGTCGTCAGGTGACAAGGTTCTCAGGATATTCTGTACTGCAAAGTCGACATACTCCTTAAACGGCTCCATCGAAGCAGTGCGGTCGATACAAATTGCGACACTTAGGCGACGGGCAATTGAAGGTAAACTCCCTACTGTAGGAATTTGAACCCACGGGCCTCCATTGCTACAACCCAATCTTGTCTGAATATCCGAGCTCGAAACTGCCGAAGTGATATTACCGCGAGCATCCACAGGAGCTACAAAGATAGATGTAGGAGAGGAGTACTGCATGGTCGAACCGACATACCACATAGAATCAACAGCCTGGGAACTGCCCACACCCGCAATTCCTGTGCTTCTGACAGAACTCTGTTGACACATCAGTTGTTGAGCCGTACAGACAAAGCCACACAAAACAGCAAAGACGACGGTCAGATTTCTATTGACTAACGTTGCGATAGTAGTCATAAACTCGCACAATGAATAGAACGACTATGGAATGTGAACTCGCTGCAGCGCAAACGGTTATTCCGTTGCAAAGGCTATTTTGCCGCCTTCCATGCTTAGGACAATTGTGTCGCCAGGTGCAAACTCACCTTTCAATATAAACAATGCAAGAGTATCGACAATGCTGCGTTGAATCAACCGTTTCAACGGTCTTGCACCATACTGAATATTGTAGCCATTATCGGCCAACCAGTCTAAAACTTCAGTATCCCATTTTAGCTCATAACCGTTTTCATGAACTTTCTTTAGAAGAGCATGCATTTGCAACTCAATTATTGCGTGTATTTCATTGCGTGTCAACGGGTTAAATATGATGATATCATCTATTCTATTAAGAAACTCAGGCCTGAATGACTTCTGCAAAACACTGTGTATGTCTTCGCGCATTTTGCGCATTTCTGACAAGCGGTTCTCTGCAGTGATTCCCGATAGGCGACTCTGAATAATATCGGTTCCTACGTTAGATGTCATCACAACAATGGTGTTCGTGAAATCTACAGTCTTGCCTTGTGAATCTGTGAGTCTGCCATCGTCGAGCACCTGCAGCAATACATTAAAGACATCGGGGTGGGCCTTTTCAATTTCATCCAGAAGAATGACGCTATATGGAGTTCTGCGCACGGCTTCGGTGAGTTGTCCGCCTTGCTCATATCCAACGTATCCAGGAGGCGCACCGATGAGTCTACTCACGGAGTGTTTTTCCATGTATTCGCTCATGTCAATGCGAATCATGGCTTGAGCATCATCGAATAGAAATTCGGCCAGAGCACGTGCCAACTCGGTTTTACCAACACCAGTAGTACCGAGAAAGATGAATGATCCAACCGGTTGTTGGGCATTTTGCAGTCCCGCCCGAGAACGGCGCACAGCATTTGCGACAGCCTCAATTGCATTGTTTTGTCCGATCACTCGTTTGTGCAATCGGTCTTCCATTGTGACGAGCTTTTCGCGTTCAGTTTCAAGCATTCGCGCGACTGGAATCCCTGTCCACTTAGCTACAATTTCTGCGATGTCTTCCGCCGTGACTTCCTCTTTTAGCAGTTGTCCTTCAGATTGCGAAGTTTCCATTTCCGCGTTGGCCGCGGCAAGTTCTCGCTCCAGTTCAGCAATTGTCCCATAGCGCAATTCCGCAACCCGAGCCAGATTTCCGGAGCGTTCTTCGTTTTGAGCTTCAATTTTAGCTTGCTCAATACGTTCTTTAAGACTACGGATAGTTTGAATTTCATTTTTCTCGTTTTGCCAACGAGCATTTAGAGCGCTGCGTTGTTCTTGCAGTTCACTCAATTCGCGTTCGATTTCTTGTAAACGCGAGGATGTGTCTCTAGGTGATAGTGAAGCAGTCATGTTCAAACTCCTGTGTAACAGATTGTTGACGATCGTTTAATCACGCGACAATTGCAAAAATGAACAACCAAGGTTATTTTGGCAACAAGAGAAGCAAGGTTGGGAGGGCAAGCACGACAAGCTTAGAAACGCAGAAGTCAACGTTTCATTGCCCGGTCAAGATAGGAATTATCGGAGAATCGAAATCACATGGAAATGGAACCGGTCATTCGACTGATAATAATTGCTGTGCTTTGTTACGTAGTTGGGTCAATTCCGACTGCTGTTATCGTGAGTAAACGCGTGTTCGGATTTGATATTCGAGAACGCGGTTCTGGCAATATGGGGTCAACCAATGCATTCAGAGTATTAGGTAAAAAGTGGGGAATAACGGTGCAAGTTGTTGACATCTTGAAGGGTGTCTTTGCAGTTGTTGTTCTTTCACATTTGTTTGAAGGAAATATTCCATTTAACCACTATACATCATTTACAGATGAAACGGTGGTAAAGATCATTGCCGGTGTTTCGGCTGTTTTGGGACATGTATTTAGCGTTTTTGTAGGTTTCAAGGGCGGCAAGGGTATCAACACAGCTGCCGGCATGTTGGTTGGTATCGCCCCCGTCGAAGTTGGTATAATTGTCGGTGTATTCTTGCTCACCGTATTTACATCCGGATACATATCTCTAGGCTCAATTTTTGCAGCCTTAGCTTTGCCAACGAGCATGGCAGTGCGCCACAATGTTTTTGGTGCCGAGATTCAAGGGTACCACACAATCATTTATTTTCTCATCGCCCTCGCTGTCTTTGTTGTGTACACACATCGTACCAATATTGGCAGATTGATGTCCGGCAATGAGAGCAGATTTGAAAAGCTTCGTATTTTTGTGCGAAACAGACGACAATAATCACCAACGCACGGTCAAATGAAAATTACATTTCTAGGTGCTGGTGGGTGGGGCACGGCTTTGGCTTGTGTACTCGCTGACCAGCAACAACACGACGTGGTGCTATGGACTTTTGAAGATGATGTTGCCGAAGCAATACAGACGAAGCACGTAAACCCCGCGTATCTTGGTGACGTTGAGCTTGCACCATCAATTCGCGCATCTACCGATGTCTCTGAAATACAGTCTGCTGATGTCGTTATTGTCTCAACCCCAACCCAATTCATCAGGTCGGCTGTAAACAAATACGGCATAGACCTCACGAACAAACGGGTTGTATCAGTTTCAAAGGGTGTTGAAGTTGACACTGAAATGCGAGTTTCGGAGATTCTCCGTGACTGTTGCGGTGTTCGAAGCAGAGATTTTGCGGTATTGACTGGTCCGTCTCATGCAGAAGAAGTTGTAAGAAAAATGCCTACAACTGTGCTGGCAGCCTCTCGAAGCATTGACTTTGCCCATGAAGTGCAACGACTATTTACGACACCGTATTTCCGAGTATATCATTCAAGTGATGTCATTGGTGCTGAGCTCGGTGGCGCATTAAAGAATGTCATTGCCATATCTGCAGGTATTCTTGATGGGTTGGGCATGGGGGACAACACAAAAGCTGCTCTCATAACGCGCGGCCTTGCAGAAATGGCTAGACTTGGGGAAGAGATGGGCGCGAATCCGGCGACATTTAGCGGGCTTTCCGGTATGGGTGATTTGATTGTCACGTGCAACAGTCAACACAGTCGCAATCGCTCCGTTGGTGAAAGAATAGGTCGCGGCGAAACGCTTGAACAGATTCGCAAAGATCAGCGAAAAGTGGCCGAAGGAGTCTCCACAACACTTTCAGCAAAAAAGCTTGCGGACCACTACAAAGTAGAAATGCCCATTGTTGACGCTGTGCACCAAGTCCTTTTTGAAGGTCTTTCTCCCAAAGAAGCCACCAATCTTCTCTTTACAAGGCCAGCCAAAGCCGAAAAGTGGTAAAGTATGCTCGACACTATTGCGCTAGTTTCTGAAACATTTACAACGAAACGACTGTGGTGTAAACGCATTGATGCATCGTATGCAGAAGCAACGTTTTGGATGGATTGGGACGCCCAGGTCATGCAGTTTATCAATGGAGCAGAACCCACCGACAAGTTCGAATCAGCCAGTGTATTTGCACATCGGTTTCAAGAACAAGCGACGTGGAATTCAACAATCGGATTCTTCGCAATTCACGAACGCACAACCGGAGTGTTCCAAGGTTGGGTTGTTGTGCGCCCTGACAGATTTTTTGAAGGTGAGTTGAACCTTGGGTATCGCTTGCGCAGTCAGGCCTGGGGAAGAGGATATGCCACCGAAGCGGCTCGAGCCATGATTCACCGAGTTGCCCGAGCTGGTTCATCAAGACTCATTGCACATACACTTGATCGTCACAGAGCATCCTTACACATACTCAACAAACTCGGGTTTCAACACGATTTTGACTTTGTGTATCCAGCCAAAGCGCTTCCAAAATGGAGTGAAGAGGAGAGAAAAGGCAAGCGGTATTCTTTGAGTCTGGAGATGTGAAACTTAGTTCAGAATTCTCGCTGTATGAGACCTTACCTTTCAGCCTGCGCAATTGTAGAGACGGGGCGTGCCCCGTCTCAAGAAAATTCATTTCGTGCCATTCGTTTGCCTGTATTGAAATCCGCGCGTGCCACACCTACATGTTGGTATCGTCCAATCGTTGGTTGCACCTGTCGGGTGCGAACGAAAAAAGAGGGGTGGGGAGTTGCGCTAACTAAGGGTTACGCTAACCCAGGGCTATTACATTTCACCCCTTCGGGGTGCCTAACAGCGCAACAGTCCTTTCAGTCCCTTCCGTCCCTTCCGTCCCTTTACCTTGCACCGCACTGCCAATTGGCGTAGTTTCTTGGCGTATGTCACACAAACCTATTGAACTCGTGCGGAAAGCCCCATGAATCCTTACCTATCAGCCTGTGCATCTCGAAGTGTGCACTTACTTTGTTTTGTTGTTGTGTTGTTGTTGAGTTTTCAATCTCTCCGAGCGCAGTCGCTGGAAGAGTTGTGGACCGTAGAAGTTGGTCCGTTTGGCCATGATGTTAGTGCTGTTGAATTCTTTCCTGACGGAGAAAAATTTGCTGTAGTATGGGCAGCGCCAGAGTCTGAGCCCAATGGAATTCTACCTTGTTACTTGGAAATCCGAAGGGTGGTCGATGGATCGATCATTAAATCACTAGAGCTTACTGAGTATTTCAATGCCAAAGGAGTTCCTC
>JAUHYX010000117.1 GCA_030426285.1 bacterium | reverse complement strand
ATACCAGCAACATAGATCTCTCCCGACTGCGTTGTGGCTATATCGCTTACTAGAAGATTCTGAAACTCTCGCGACACAGTAAAGTTGCCGCTTTGGTCTATCTCACCAATAACATTGTTGCCAAAAGAGTTCACAGGACTACCCAGAACGAGCATGACTTCGTTGTTCTGAGCCACATGCATTCTGGCATGTGCACCTCCATAGCCGGTTAGTTCTCGCACAGCCAAGATTGTCCCTGACTGGTCGATTGAGATAAAGAAGGCACTTCCAGCAGAGATACTCTCACCCAGAACTTCTATGGATTCTTGCGCCTCGCCGACAATGAAGCTAATCTCTCCGTGCTGCAACACATCACCGATGGCTGTGACGCCGGGCACATCGAAACTCCACCGCAACCAGCCATGTGGATCTAAAAGCTGTACTCGTGTTGAGCCAAACGCAGCAAATGTGCTAGGTAAGTCGCGCACACTCGCGATGAGTACATTGCCGTTAGCCTCAATGCTCTGACAGGCCACATACTGATTGTCAAATCCAGGAACAAATGTTGCATTCTTGAGTTGCAACGACTCCGTTGCGTGTAGAACAGCAGTAGACAGAACAAATGCTACTACAAAAGAGTGTATGTACTGTGTTTTAACCTTTGTCCATTTCATATCAATCTGCTCTTAGATGTTCGACAACAAACCTATCTCGCAACAAGAATTTTTTGCACACGCTCACCTACACGTAAAAAGTACATTCCTTCAGGCACATTAGGCAACAGACACTCACCTGCAGACTGTACCGTTCCACGGGCAACAACCTGTCCAGAAGTATTCACAAGTGTATACTCACTATATTCTGAATTCAAGCCCTGGATTGCAACTGTTGACTGCGGAGCTGCCGGATTTGGGAACACAGGCAGACTGCGTTGATCCAAATGCAATTGCCCTATCGACGTTGATGTTGGCAAACTAAATCGAGTGACAAACAAGTGCTGTGACGACTGCGACTGGTCTTGTATGAGCTCACTATCCACAACCATAGAAACACTGTCGCTCATCCACGA
Organism: bacterium; assembly: GCA_030426285.1. Lineage (GTDB taxonomy): Bacteria > Bacteroidota > Ignavibacteria > Kapaibacteriales > UBA7675 > JAUHYX01. The sequence goes on along the minus strand of JAUHYX010000117.1, from coordinate 9,548 downwards.
AACACTCACTGTATTCTCGTTGCCAGACACCGTGATGGGCTGCACAACAGTCTGAGCAGATTGAAACTCTCCAATGAGTGTGTATGAGTTTATAGCGCTGAGATTCGCGTCGTAAACAGTAAGATCAGCCGTGTCGCGTACATTGGGATTAGCATAATTGTGGAAGTCACTGGCCACAACAACGAAGTCGCCCAGTACCTTCATATGTACGATGTGAAAGTACTTCTTTGCCTTGGCAACTTCCTGCTTCACAACATCTCCCTTACTGTTTAATAGCGTCAACATTGGATTCACCAGCGAAACGCCAGCCCGTTCTGGAGCAAAAAACAGAATATTGTCGCCAACTGGCTGTATCTGGTGATAGTCGTCGAATGTCACATGTTCCGACAAGTAAAACCACTGGGCTTCAAAAGACGGCGACAAACGAGCAGCGTAGTTTACATATCCGAAATCTGGCCTGATAACTATGCCGTCAATCGTATCACTGCGCATAAACATTCCGCCAATCGCTATATCTCCGTCGGGCAACGTACAAATATCTGAAACGGTGATTGATGGAATTGACCGGGATTGAATCACTTCACCGCCTAAGGTCAATTCCATCAATACAGAGCCACCGAATGTTACTAATTGGTCGAATACTGTGTACAGCATTGTCCCCTGTGGAGTGAGATGCAATCGTGCATAATACCCTTCTACTCCAGCCATTTTCTTCAAATTCAGAACGCTGCCATCCATGCCTAACCAAGCAATAAATGTGTCGCCAGAATCCAGCGGATGAATACCAATTGAACCCGTGCCGCCAGCCTCTCCTGCCACATACACATAATCGTCGTCTGCTGTAATATCACTGATATATAGAGGACCTTGCAACGACAAGCTCCACTCTTCTGCATACGCATCACTCAGTCCTTGGATGGTTATGGTACCAAATGGTCGGAACAAGTTATGAGGGTTGCTCATTGATACCACTGAAAGACCGTTGTTTGGCAATTCGGTTTGGCAAAGGACGTGATTCTGCTCAAAAGGGGTCACAAAACCCGGCGCAACCAACTCTGGAGTATCTGAGGCTGCATTCAAAACGGTTGAACACAGTAAAAATGTAATGATCGCAATGAACCTGTAGTCTATCTTCGTCATGTGTAACTATTCTTAAATCGAAAAAGGTCTTTATTAAAAGGTAACACCAACAGAAAGAATGTCACCAACAGGTCTTGGAAAGATGGTTCAGTGTTGTATGATCAGCGGCGCAGAATAGTCTGAAAACACGAGCCGATACACACCACTCTGCAGGCCTACGAGGGAAACAGATTGTTGATGTGAGACAACCTCAATGATGTGTACTACACGGCCGCTTAAGTCCACCAACTGCATGGTTTCTCCAGCGATGCCACCGTGAACAACAACATGATTTTGAGCGGGGTTTGGCAACAGTTGCACACTTCGCTTTGGTACTTCGCTCCGTGTAATCGGCTCAATACTTGTCGGGGTTGGAGCAGTTAGGGAGTACTGCAGCAAAAACTCAGCGATAACGTCACTTGCTGCAAAGTCGTTGCATATACCTGGCGTTGCTGCTCTCTCTCCCGGCCAAAAGTGTCCTCCTCCCTCAACAACAATATGAGCAACAGAGACAGCACTATCGCAGTCGCGATAATCAATTCTTATGGCCTGAACGCTATCCAATTCATCTTCATTCGGCATACTAAGCATCTCAGGTTCGGCCGTACACGTATTGTTATTGACCCAGAACTGCACCACATCCTCGATTGGAAGTGACCACGGTGTACCGGAATATGCAATCACCTCATCGTCAGAGCCGTGAATTTGCATCATAGCAATTGGTCTTTGCGGGGCGCATTCAGCTGCAATCTCAGGCGCTATACCACCAGCAACTGAAGCGACGGCAGCAATTCGGTGACTCAGCTCACATGCCAATCTCAAGGCCATGAAACCTCCATTAGAAAAGCCAGTAGCATACACCCTACTTGAATCTATATTGTACTGCGCCATCAAGGTATCGAGTAAAACATCTACAAACTCTACATCGTTGGCCGTGCTCCCTGCAGTAAAGCCACCCACATTCCAGTGTGCCGCTCCGTTGACTTCAGTTCCCTTTGGATATACCATAATTGTACCCAAACTCTCGGCAACCGGTACAAAGCCACTTTGCTCAAATTCGTGAGTTGCAGAGGAATTAAAGCCGTGAAAGTCCAAGATTACAGGTGCAGGCGTTGTTGATTCGACACTAGAAGGAACAAACAGCAGGTATTCTCTAGGGCCAGACGGAGTTGTAACCGTGAGCTCTTGCAGGGTTCCACTATGTGCAGACATTCCACAGGCAAGTAACAAAACAAACAATCGAATAAAATGCAGAGTAGTGCTCAACGTATATACCTCTAACCCTATGGGTGATAATGTATTACAAACTACAAAATGCTGTAATTCTATTGCTAGTCGCGAGCAAATTGATTACTCTTCTAAAAATCCGTTTTACGACATACTATATTCCAGTGTTCCGAGGCTAGCTGTGCGCATTCGATGCTTCGAAACAACTACATATTGATAGGTTCTGCAATTGCTCTTATTCTGCTCGGAATATTGTCGAGCAGGCTATACATACAGCTCATTGAGAATCAAGAGCAGCAAAAGGCGCTGTATCTCGCATCCAATGCAGCACAGTCAATCCAGCAAAACCTAGTCGTTGCACTGTCTGCAGCCAAAGCACTGTCTCCAATAGTCGATAGCGCAGGAAATGTTCGCGGATTTGAACGCATTGCTCCGGAAGTATATGCTGGCTACGAAGGAGTAGCAAGCGTACAATTGGCTCCCAAAGGCATTGTTGAATTCGTGTATCCGCTCGAAGGCAATGAAAATGTTCTTGGACTCAACAATTTTGCAGATCCAGTTCGAAGGCAAGAAAGCGTTGACGTTGTGAAAGGCGGCGAGTTGTCAATCTCTGGACCGTTGCGGCTAAAACAAGGCTATACAGGCGTCATTGGTAGATTTCCTTTGTACCGAGGCAATGCGGAAGACATCTTCGACAGATTCTGGGGCTTTGCGACAGTTATCGTGTCGCTCGAGAAACTGCTAGAAGCCACTACGCTTGACGAATTGGAGCAAGAGGGGTACCAGCTGCGTTTGAGCTTGTTGCGAGAAGGGCAGCAAACCGATCAAGCTTTTTATGTATCTAAATTTTTTAGTGACAAGGCAGAAAACGTCAGTCTTTCGTTTACAGGGCTAGCAAAACAGTGGACTCTCGACATACATCCGAGTGATGGCTGGGCGCCGCAAACAAGAAGCCTTGTAGTGTATGCAGCTACCGTACTAGTTGGTAGTTTGGCGCTATGGGTGATTTACCTCAACCTTTCGCGTCGCCAATCCCAAGCGTCTCAATTACAGCAAGCACAAAAGACTCAGTACTTACTCAGCGCTGCCAACACACTTGCAGAACTCGGCAGTTGGGAATATGACCAAGACACCCAGACATTTACCCTGTCAGATGAAGTAGCCAAAATGCTCAAAGTACAAAACACGACTCAGGGCATTTCTCCTGACGTAGTTGGTAAGTCGTTGAACAACTTGCAATGGCGTTCGTTTGTGCTGCGCATTCAAGGGCTTACAACATCAATGGATGCTGTACGGGAAACTGTTCGAAGCAATGATGCAGAACATGCGCATGTGTTTGAAGTGCACGCAGTTGCGCTCAGTGAAGTTGAATCTGGTCACGGACGAGTCATTGGTTACTTCAGGGATGTCACAAAACGGGTGCAAACGAATGAGAAACTCGAAGAGTCACTACAACAACTCGAGCAAGTGAATCGAGCAAAAGACTTACTGTTTGCGGTGATAGCACATGATCTGCGCAGTCCGGCAGGAGCATTGCACAGCATCATAGAAATGATTTCTGACGACGAGATTGATAACAAGCAGCTGGACGAACTGAAACCACTTCTTTTTCAGTCTTCACGTAGCATCATTAACTTGCTAGACAACTTGCTGTCGTGGTCATTGAGTCAACGCGGCACAATGCAGATTTCTGCAAAACCATTTGATGTGCGCTCGGTAGTTCAAGACGTTTTTGATGTCGTTCGCTTTCGAGCTCATCAAAAGAAGATTTCATTGGAAATGTCTATTCCGCACGATCATGTTCAAATCACCAGTGATCAGGCTGTCATCAACACCATCCTGAGAAACCTCGTTTCCAATGCCATTAAGTTCACAAACTCAGGTGGTAGAGTAGCTGTGGAGGTTCTCGAGGATCCAAATCAGTGCGTCATTATGGTCAAGGATGATGGAATCGGAATGTCTTCAGATCAATTGCAAAACCTGTTCAATAGTGAACAAATGCATACAACGCCGGGTACGGATTTGGAGCGCGGAACCGGGCTGGGTTTAAAAGTATGCAAAGATCTAGCTGAAAAACTGCAAGGTTCAATCAGTGTTGACAGCATGCCCAACCGAGGTACAACATTTGCGCTGCGCCTTCCTCAAAAAAAGTGAAGTACTACTGACATAGGGCTGTCACTACCTGTACCTACATTGCATTCAGAAACAACAACTACACCTCAAGGAGCAATGACATGGTACAGCAAAAAGCAGCGCGCAGAAGAGATTGGAAAGCAGACCCAATGCAGGGAATGGCGAGAAGACTCAACAGTGAATTGCGTTTCAACAATGAAGATTTTAAGGCAATACAATTTGGCCTAGTACCCTACGAAATTGGTGACAAATGGTTTATGTTCATGGAGGGTGACTGGTTGTACATGCATCACTCTTGGACAGGATACTGCGCCTATAAAATCCGCTTTGAGCAGGACGGATTTGGCAACATGAAGGTAGCGGAAATCTGGGCATCTGAGCACGATCAATACAGCAATCGTCCCAATGCCATCAGTAGCGAAATCATCGAAGTGTTGCTCATCCATTGCTTGCTGCGACGAAACAAGCACATGATTGCAGAACAAACCACTCCCTTGCAACTGTGGCCTGAATACGGCAAGTCAGCTTGAACAAAGAGGAGGCTCCATTTTGTGGAGCCTCCTTACTTTCCGTCTCGGGCTGTAAGCTTCTTTACAAAGCACGCAATTGTTCTATTCGACGATGAACTGCGGGATCATTCGGATTTCCAGTGTCATTTAAGTATCTCTCAAGTGCATGAATCGCCTGTTCCTTTTCCCCTAGTAGCGCGTAGGCTTCAGAGGCGATGAAATGTGGTTGATACGAGTAATACTGAGTCGCTCGTTCACGAACTCGAAGTCCCTCGTCGGCGATGAGTTTCTCAGATACTTCAACGGCCCGACGTGCTAGATCTTGACATGAGTCAGAATCACCCAAATGATCAAACAGGGTCGCTGGTTGTATCAAAGCGTAATACGGCATCGGATATAAATCCAATGAAATCGTGTCGTTCATGAGGTTCAGAACCTTCAATGCTTTTTCATTTTTGCCATTCACAACTAGGTATGTGGCATAGTCTAAGAAGACTTGACGATAGTTGTGTACAGCTGGATTTCTGTACGTTTCGTCGAGATACACATCTGGATTATTGAGGTTTCGGATTCTAAACCCAAAGTGTTGGTCCTTGTAGTTCTCATCCTCAGCAAGCATGCCAAAAATACTGGCATCCATAACGCGTTCATTGGCCGCTCGAATGCCGCGACTCGGGTCTGACTGTACAACTGGACACACTCGATAGCACATACCTTCAAGTCTGAAATATGGTTCGAGCCCACAGAACGCGTCAGGACCAACAGTAGCTGAAAAGTACACTGGGCGTTCAAATCGTGTTTGCTCAAGTATGTCACGAATCAATATGTCTTGCACACGCATGAAATAGCCGTTTTGTTTTCCATTGCCGATTGGCTTGCCTTCCCAACGCCATTGAAATTGACCGCCTTGCACAATCGATTCGTCATCTGTAAACTCTCTCAGTGTTTCTTGCGCGACCGGAATAGAAATAATTGGTGCTTCTCCTCTGACGCTGTATCCGAGAAGCGAGCCAGGCTCTCCCTGGGGTTTTTCGAGCATTTCGTCTGTAAAACTCAATGGAATTCTCTTTGCACCCCAAGGGGCGAGGTTCTTCAATTGTTCTACATACCAAGAGCCGTTTGACAAGGTCAGGTTCACCAATCGAACATCGCGGCGAACCCCAATCACATCTTGTGCATACCACACCGAGAATGTGTCATTGTCACCGTTAGAAAAGACTATCGCGTCTTGTTCAGTACTTTGTAAAATGTTGTACGCATAGTCTGTGGGCATATAATTGCCAGTTCTGTCATGCGACGACCACCCTTCTGTTGCCATTAGTACCGGAACAAGCACAAACACGCCAAGCAATCCTCCTGCCGTAGCAAAGGGAAGACGACGTCTGTTTAGATAGCCAATAAGTGCATGCGCACCTATACCTATCCACATCGCAAACACCATAAAGGACCCTGTATAGAAATAGTCTCGCTCGCGTGGTTGTGGATTCTGTTGATTCTGAAATAGCGCCGTAAACAAACCAGTCATCAGAAACAGCACAAGGAACGCAAATGCCATTTTGGGATCACGCTTAAAGTGAAACAACAGCCCTAGCATACCAACGATGAATGGGAATGCAAACAGCTGAATTGGAAACACATCGGCAAATCCACTATTCCAATTCCAAAATTCGACATCTTTATCATCGGTAAACCACGATGCTGATGGCGAACCTTGGAGATCTCCAGTCTTACCAAAAAAGTTCCACGCGAAGTATCGCCAGTACATGTGATTCATCTGATAGTCCCACATATAAGCGAGATCTGCATCATAGTGAACTTTGCTCCAACTACTGAGCGAGCCAATGTTGCGAAGCGATTCATTGTCTCTTTTAAGCTCGTTCAATGGACCGTATTGCTTGTAGATGTTTGTGAAACGCGGTTCTGATTGAAAGCGCCTCGGAAAGAACTTTGGAGCAGCCTCATACTGTTCCCTGTTAACGTAGTACAACAAACTCTCAAGATCGTCGGGCTTATTTTCATTCATTGGTGGGCTGGCCTGAGAACGCAGCAGGATCTGCGTATATGTTGTGTACCCTCCGAGTAACAACAATGCACTAGAGCATGCCATTGCAACCATTGCTTTGTTCCGCTTCTTTGCCCAAGCCAAGATTCCAACAACGCCAAGTACTATCGCGAATACAAGAGGTATACTCTCTAGTAACAGATTTGGCACCTTCTGAACAATTCCAGGATACACCAATAAGAACATGCCACAGGCGAGTACAAAGGTTAGGATGAGTCCTTTGTGACTATAGTTGTGACGTCTAAAGTAGACAACCAACACGACGCTGAAAATAGTCAGTACGGCGAGTAGGTGCACACCAGTTGACAGTCCGATCAAGTAGAAAATCAACAACAAGTAGCGTTCATGCCCAGTATTGTCGGCCTCCTCGTTCCACCTCATCATCAACCATGTAATGAGCGCTAAAAACAGTGTTGAACTTGCGTACACTTCAGACTCTACTGCATTGTACCAAAAGGTATCTGAGAAGGCAAATGCCATTGCTCCGATAAAGGCGGCTCCATAGATGCTCAAAAAATCGTGTTTCGTTTTTAGTGCATCACGCGAAATATTTCTTAGTGCTGATACAGTAATCAAGTATAGCAGGAGAATAACAATAGCTGAGGCAGTCACGCTCAACATGTTTACGCGCCAACCTGGGTCGCCAAACCACAACACAGTATCAAACACCTTACCTGCCATGAGAAACAGAGGCGCTCCGGGTGGATGTGGTACTTGCTGATGTATTGCCCCGGTCGAGAATTCCGGGCAGTCCCAGAAGGCGACGGTATCTTGTACCGTTAGTGAATACACAACAAATGCAGCAACGAAACTAAGAAGTCCAAAAAGTCTGTACAGATGTTTTTGGCTGTGATCCATGGCGAACTCCAAACATTTTTTTCGGAATTACCGTGTCGCTCACTGGGCACTGGCGGAGGGTAATTGTTGAGAATACATGAGACAACTGTGAGTAGAGCTCCGGTACGCATACGCATGCTAATACACCATGTCAGAACGAGCTACCTCCCGCGGCCCACTCGAATCGTGTACTTGATCTACCGGCGCAACATGATCCAAGCTTCTTTCCTGTATTCTTCAATGCAACACACACAATCGTTGCTTCTATTCGACCACATCAATGCCCCCATCGTATAGGTCTGGAGAATACGTCGCGAAAGTAGTTTTGGACAATCAGACCAACTACGTAGTCTTTTACTTTTTGTTCACCTTTTTTTTTGCATTTCTGCACACATTTCTAATTCACAAAAAAAGAGGCCTCACAATTGTGAAGCCTCTTAATCACTAAGCGCTATATGTTACAACTCTACTACTGAGCTTTCAGCTGCTCAATACGGCGGTGCACATCGGTATCGTCTGGCTGCTCTTTCAAGAAACGCTCCAAAGCGTGAATTGCTTGCTCTTTATCTCCGAGCATCATATATGCTTCTGAGGCGATAAAGTGCGGCTGGTACGAATAGTAGCGAGTCGCGCGTTCGCGCATACGAAGTTCTGGGTCTGCAATCAGCTTCTCTGATACGTCTACCGCCCTGCGAGCAAGATCTTGACTAGACTCATTATCGCCTAAACGGTCGAACAATGTTGCCGGCTGAATGAGCGAGTAATACGGCATAGGGTACAGATCGAGAGAAATCTTCTCGTTCATAATCTTGAGAACCTTCAATGCCTTTTCATCTTTGCCATTGACCATCAAATATGTGGCGTAGTCCATGAAGACCTGACGGTAGTTCTGAACGGCTGGACTGCGGTTCGTTTCATCGAGATATGTATCTGGATTATTCAAATTGCGAATACGGAACCCATAATGCTGATCCGTGTAGTTTTCATCGTCTTCCAACATTCCAAAGATGCTGGCATCCATGACTTCTTCATTGGCACTTCTGTACCCTGTTCTCATGTCTGACTGAGGTACAGGACAAATTCGGTAGCACATTCCTTCAAGTCTGAAGAATGGCTCTAGACCGCAGTATGCGTCCGGGCCAACTGTCGCTGAATAATACACTGGACGTTCAAACTTCGTCTGCTCAAGAATGTCACGAACCAAAATATCTTGCACGCGCATAAAGTAAACAGGTTGGTTACCTCCGCCCATGTTTGAGCCTTCCCAACGCCATTGGAACTGTCCACGAGCGATTGTTGCAGAGTCATCTGTGTACTGACGAAGAATATCGCTGTCAACTGGAATGGTAACAACAGGTGCACCGTCTCGCTCAACATATCCAACGAGAGAGCCGCGTTCACCTTGAGGGCGATTCAACATATCGTCAGAGAAACTCAACGGAATTTTCTTTGCTCCCCATGGAGCCACATTTTTGAGCTGGCGCACATACCAAGCACCATTTGACAGTGTGAGATTGATCAAGCGAACATCGCGTCGAACGCCCATAACATCTTGAGCAAACCACACTGAGAATGTATCGTTATCGCCATTTGTAAACACAATTGCGTCTTCTTCGGTTGACTGCAGGATGTTGTAGGCATAATCGGTTGGCATATAGTTG